>PSRJ01000139.1 GCA_003175985.1 Terriglobia bacterium | reverse complement strand
GCATCTGCGCCGAACCACTCCCGGATTTCTTCCGGATGCGCGGGCCGGAATTCCGGATCGCCCACCACGGCGGCGAACTTCGCTCCGCTCAGTTGGTGATCGCCGCGGAGCAACGCCAGCACCGGCTTGCCGTCCGCCACCAGGATCAGGCTTTTCATCTGCGAGGCCGCCGGCAGCCCGGTGAATTCCGCGACTTCTGCAATCGTCTTTCGGCCGGGTGTGTGGAAGGGCTGCGGGTCGAACGGCCCCGCCGGGTCCTCTGCTTCCGGCAGCGCGGGTTGGGACACGGCCTTTTCGAGATTGGCCGCGTAACCGCAGCCTTTGCAAATCGCAATCAAGTCTTCGCCGGCGTCCGATGCCACCACAAATTCGTGCGACTGGCTGCCCCCCATCGTGCCCGAATGCGCCTCCACCGCGGTATAGTCCAGACCGCAGCGGTCAAAGATCCGGCGATACGCCTGGTAGTGCTTCTCATAAGCAACATCCAGCCCGGCCTGGTCCATGTCGAAGGAGTAAGCATCCTTCATCAGGAATTGCCGGACGCGCAGCAGCCCCGACTTGGGGCGTGGTTCATCGCGAAATTTGGTCTGGATCTGATACCAGATCTGTGGGAGCTGCTTATAGCTGCGCAGCTCGCCCCGCGCCAACACGGTGACGATCTCTTCGTGGGTCATGCCCAGGCAAAGGTCGCGCCCGAATCGGTCCTTCAGCCGGAACATGGTATCGCCCATGACATCCCACCGGCCGGATTGCTGCCAGAGCTCGGCAGGGTGCAGCGCCGGCAGGAAAACCTCTTGCGCGCCGATGGCATCCATTTCGTCGCGCACAATCTGCTGGATCTTCAGCAAGGAACGCTGCGCGAGAAACAAGTAGTTGTAAATGCCGGCCGAGAGCTGGCGGATATAGCCGGCGCGCAGCAGTAGCTGGTGGCTCGCCACCTCAGCCTCCGCGGGGTTCTCGCGCAGAGTGGGAATGAATAACTTGCTCCAGAGCATACAGCGGCCGGTCGAAGTTCCCCAATTCTAGCATGCTAAAATTTGGGCATCTTTCCCGAAATGAAATTGGAGCATGCATGACGCCGCGAGAGCTAATGGCGCGTTCCCTGGCGGAGACCGATCCTGAAATCCATGAGGCGATCCAGCACGAGGTGGAGCGGCAGCATTCGCACCTGGAACTGATCGCGAGCGAGAATTTTACTTCCGAAGCGATTCTGGAAGCCGCGGGCAGCGTCTTCACCAACAAGTACGCCGAAGGATATCCCGGTAAGCGGTATTACGGCGGGTGCGAGTTCACGGATATCGTGGAAAACCTCGCGCGCGAGCGGGCCAAGAAACTGTTCGGAGCCGAGCATGCCAATGTGCAACCGCATTCCGGCTCGCAGGCCAACCAGGCCGCCTATGCCGCCGTTTGCTCTCCCGGCGATACGGTGATGGGTTTGAATCTCGCGCACGGCGGTCACCTCACGCACGGCCACGCCCTCAATTTTTCCGGGAAAACCTACCACATCGTTCCCTACAACGTCCGGCGCGAGGATGAGCGCATCGATTACGACGAAGTGGAGCGCCTGGCGCACGAGCACAAACCCAAACTGATCATTGCGGGCGGCAGTGCCTACCCGCGAATCCTGGATTTCCCGCGCTTCCGCAAGATTGCCGACGCGGTGGGCGCCATCTTCCTGGTGGACATGGCGCACTTTTCGGGCCTCGTCGCCGCCGGCCTGCACCCGAATCCCTGCGAGTTTGCCGATATCGTCACTTCAACCACGCACAAGACGCTGCGCGGGCCGCGCTCGGGGATGATTCTCTCGAAGCAACAATATGCGGCAGCAATCGATCGGGTCGTCTTCCCCGGCATTCAGGGCGGACCGCTGGTGCATATCATGGCGGCCAAAGCCGTATGCTTTCATGAGGCCATGACCCCGGAGTTCGTAAGCTATCAGAAACGCGTGCTGGCCAATGCGCGCGCTCTGGCGGAAGGCATGGCGGAGGCCGGCTTCCGGGTCGTTTCCGGTGGCACCGACACGCACGTCATGCTGGTCGACGTTTTTTCCAAGGGCGTGCGCGGCAAAGAAGCCGAGCAGGCGCTCGATCGCGCGCGCATCACCGTCAACAAGAATGCGATCCCGTTTGACGTCAATCCGCCGCTCAATCCCAGCGGCATCCGCCTGGGTTCGCCGGCGGTGACAACTCGCGGCTTTGATGTCCCCGAGATGCGCGAAGTAGCCGGTCTCATTGCTCAGGTTCTGAATCATATCTCCGATGACCATGTGATCGCCGCCGTACGAGAGAAGGTAGCGCTTCTCGCCGCCCGTTTTCCGCTTTATCATTGGAAGCTCGATTCCGTTCGAGCTTAAGATGAGCCTCCATATCGTTATCGACGCCCGCCGCATTCGCGACTTCGGGATCGGTACGCATATCCGGAGCCTCGTGCATGCGCTTGGAACAATCGACTCGGTCAACCGCTACACGATCGTCAGCGGCCCCGAGGATGTGCGGACGATCACCGGGCTGCCCTCCAACTTCCAGATTGCAGGCTACGCCCGTCCCGATTCGCATCCGCTCGATCACGTGGCCTTCCCCATGTTCCTGCACGGCCTGTCGCCCGATCTCGTGCACATTCCCCTGAATCGTGTGCCCGTGATGATGATCCGCCCTTACGTGGTGACGGTGCACGATCTCTCCAGTCTGCTGTTTGAATTTCACGGCTCCGACACTAAAATGCAGATCCGGCGTTCGATCGTGCGCCGCGGGTTGTTGCGGGCCAGCCGGGTCATCGCCGTATCCGAAGCCACCCGGCAGGATCTCCACAGCCTTCTGGAAATCCCGCTGGAGCATGTCAGTAAGGTTTACAACGCGCCGGACCCGGAGTTCCTGGCCCATGACAACGGCGCTGACGAGGATGCGAAGAGACGCATCCTGGAACGTTACCAGGTCACTTATCCGTTCCTGCTCTATGCGGGAAACATTCGTCCGCATAAGAACGTGCCGCGCCTGGTGGAGGCATTCGCGGTAGTCCGCGACCAGCTCTCTTCGCACCCGCTGTACAAGGACCTGCGGCTGATTATTATCGGCGACACAATCTCGCAATACCCCTCGGTTCGCCAGGCGGTGATCAAGAGCCGCGCGGAGGCAGTGGTTCGGTTTCTGGGTTTTGTTCCCTTCGATACTCTACGCTGTTTTTATGAGGCAGCCGCCGCGTTTGTCTTCGTTTCGCGGTATGAAGGATTCGGACTGCCGCCGTTGGAGGCAATGGCTTGCGGCACGCCGGTGGTCACGTCCAACGTAAGCTCCTTACCGGAAGTGGTGGGCGATTCGGCCGTCCAAGTCAATCCGGAAAACGTGTTCGAGATCGCGCGCGGCATCAAGGAGGTATTGCTGGACGAAGACCTGCGCACCTCGTTGATCCTCCACGGCCGCGAGCAGGCCGGCCGCTTCAGTTGGGAGCGCACCGCACACCAGGTGCTCCAGATCTATCACGAGGCCTGCGCGAGCCGGCATTAGAAAACGATACGCAGCGCCACTTGCGCGCGCCGCGCGTTCGTCCCGTCGGGGTATCCGTGAGAGGCAATACCGTTGCCCACACCCGGGGCCGGGACCAGAGTTCCGGACCGCGTGCCGGTGGTTACGCCGGGCGGAAGCCCCATCGCCGTATAAGCAATCGTGTTTACGCTGGTGTTGTATTGCGTGTTGAATGCATTGAACGCCTCGAACATGAGCCGCACCTGGATTCGCTCCGTGACCGGAATCGTGCGCACCAGGCGCGCATCCACGTTGTACTCGGGACCCGTCTTCAGATTGTCGATGGGCAGGAACGGAACTCGCGCCCATCCGCCGGACCCATTCAGTGAACTCGTGTATGCCATTGTGATTCCCGAAAACTGCTGGCCTTCGACCGTGACCACCGGAGTGGCGAACTGGGAGGAGGCCAGGGTCGTCATCGTCGAGAGTTGCCAGCCACTCAGCAGATGGCGGGCGGCCGCGGAATTTCCTTTGGGCGCCGGTTGCCATACCCATTGGATTGAAGCGCGGTGACGCTGGTCAAATGCCGAGTTGCCCTTATCGCCCGGATAATTGGCGTTGAAGGTGGCCGACGATACTGTGGCGAATGGCGCAGACTGCCCGGTATTGTCGATCGAGTGCGAGAACGTGTACGATGCCGCCACGCTAATACCGTGCGACATTCGCTTGGAAACCTGCAGCGACGCCCCGTTGTACCAGGATGATCCGCCGTTTTCCACTTGATAGGCGTGGGCGAAGTTGGCGTTGACCTTGCCGGTCCAGACCTGTGTCGTATACGTCCCGGTCGCCTGCCTGGCCGCATTGGCAATCGTGTAGGTCTGAGTCGCTGTGGGGGCCGCCAAATTGGCGTCCTGCGTAGTCCAGAGCTTGATTCCGCGGCTATGTAAAAGACTGAGGGTCACTGTGGTTCCCGCGCCGATATGTCTCTCTATGGCGACCGTGGTCTCCTGCGCGTAAGGGTTGCGGAATTTTGCCAGGGCGAAGGCCACGTTGGTCGTGCCGTTCGGAACCTGGCTGGTCAGTTGAAACAAGCTGGGATGCACCGGCGCGCCGGACTGGTTCGGGTTTACCGAAATGCCGGTCTGCCCCAATGCATTTCCCAGGAACAATGTATCCAGCAGTTGGCCGGAATAGGGCGCGTAATAAAATCCGAACCCGGCGCGAACCACAGTGCGTTCGTTCACCAGATACGCCACGCCTACACGCGGAGAAAGATCCAATCCAGGCGGGTTAATGGCAGCCGTTTGGTAGAACGACGGATTAACCTGGGACGGCTGCGGCAGGCGCGGCCGTTCATAATGCAGCGCAAAATCCACCGTAATCCGGCCGGTGGGGCGCCAGGTATCTTCTGCGTACGCCCGGAACAGCCGGCTGTCGAACGTGCGATCGGCATTGCCCAGCGTCTGGCTGAATGTGGTGTAGTTGCGCTGGCCCGTGAGGGGGAAGTCCTGCGCAAAGGCCGTGAGCGTTGGATACTCGTACAGGCCCGCCGCGTTGCGCAGGTAGTGAGCGAAATCCGTGGTCTTCAAGAGTTCGACGCCGACCTTAATGGCGTGCGAACCCAACAGAAAATTGGCGTTCTCCACGAAATCCCACCGGTGCTCGCTCGGCAGAACGGCTGGGTACGGCAGCGAAGCTCCCACCGTCGTTCCTGCAATGGAAATACCCACGGGGCCGGCGACCAGTTGCGGAGCCGCGGTGGGATATTCGCTGATCCGGTCCTGAAACCATCCGATTCGCGCATCGTTGGTCTTCGAGGCGCCGGTCACGGTCCAGCCGGCCTTCGCGAAACGAGTCCGCTCGCGAACCGTGGGTTGGCCGAGCAGGCCGCCGTTCGGCGCAACAACTTCCGTCTCGGCCAGGATCGGCGCGTGCCATTCTATCGCGTTCCCAACCACGCTGAAGCTGTTGCGGTCGCTGCGGCGATAGTCAATCCTGGCCAAACCGCGGACCGAATGATCCCAGAGCGGCACCAGCACGTTCATCTGCGATTGCAAAACCCTGGTAACCACGGAACACTGGGCGGCCGTGGCCTGGCAATTGGAGGCGAGAATGCGCGTTCCAGCCGGATCGGCTATGAGCGGATTCGTGATCCGGTTCAGGCCCTGCCCGTTCCGGTGCAGGAATTCGCCGTTTACGAAGAAGAACAGCTTGCTGCCATACAGCGGGCCGCCCAGGTTGGCCCCCGCCTGATGCTGCAGTTGCCGCGTGTTGTACCCCATTGCATAGCGGTCCTCCGCCTGTAACGAACGGTTGCGATAGAACTCGTATGCCTCACCGTGGTAAGCGGTGGTCCCGCTCCGCGTCGCGGTGTTGACTATCCCGCCCATCGCGCCGCCGAACTCCGCGGAGAAGCCGGCCGATTCCACGTGAAAATCCTGCACGCCATCCAGGGAGACCTGGCTCGTGGCCCCGCGCCGTATCTGAAAATAGTTGTTTGTGGTGTTGATGCCGTCTGTCAGGAAGACATTCGAAAACGGGACGCCGTGGAAAACCAACAGCCCTGGCTGAGAATTCACTACGTTCATCATGGGCGCCAGCGGAACCAGTTGATTCAGCCTGCGGTCGCTGATGGGTGTGGCATCCACGGCAAGGGGCGTGATCGTCACCGAGATGCCGCTTTTCGTATCCTCCACCAGGCGCGCGCCGCCGCGAGCCTCGCCTTCGGCGTTCTCCGCCATTTGCAGGGTGATTTCGAAGCTGACCTTTTCGCCGGTGGAAACGGGGAATTCCTCCGATTCCCAGGTTGCAAAACCGGCGCGGGTGGCTTTCAGCTTGTAGCCGGGTGACGGGGTGACGGTGGGCGCGTTGAACCACCCATCGCCCGAGGTGTTCATCGTGAGTTCGACGCCCAAAGCGTCGTTCGACAAAACCACAGTCGTATCCGGGATGCCCTGGCGGGCGGGGTCCTGTACGATGCCGATGACCGCGCCGAACCCGCCCGAGGCCTGGCCCCAAACGTTGCACGAACACAGGAGGACAACCGGTAGTAGAATTCGTCTGCTTTTCATCTTTCCCCACCACTCTAACAGGACAACACGCCGGTTGATCGTTAGAAGCACCCGAAACAGGAATGGTTACAATGGTTTTGAGAACGCGAGTTCCCAGATTTTAATAGCTTCGTTGGGCGAAGGTCAAGCGCGAAGGGAAACCGGCTGTGCGCCGCTTTCGTCTATACGCTCTTCGATTGGGGGTTTTGAGCCGGAAGTGAAAAAGGACTTCTATAAAGTATCGGTGTGGTCATGCCTGGTTGCATGCCTCGCGCTGGGGCCTTTGCCGGCACACGCCGCGGCGCCTGTGTACACGATTCTCACTGTGGCTGGAAATGCCACAAAGGGGTATTCCGGGGATGGCGGACCTGCCAGCCAGGCTGCTTTCAGCAATCCTTGCAAGGTGGCGGTGGATGGATCGGCCAATATTTTTGTTTCCGATCAAATCAACAGCCGCATCCGCCAGGTTTCGGCCGGCAACGTAAATACGGTCGCCGGTAATGGCACCGCCGGCTATAGCGGAGACGGAAAAACTCCATCGCAGGCCAGCATCTCACAGCCTTGCGGGCTCGCTATCGATTCCTCAGGCAGCGTCTATTTCTCGCAAACCGATTCCACGAATTCCGCCGTCCGGAAAGCTCCGTCCAATGGAAACATGAGCACCGTGGCCGGGACGAGCCTGGGCGCTGGATTTTCCGGAGACGGCGCCGCCGCAACCAAAGCCCAGGTCAATGCCCCCGTCGCTCTCGCGCTGGATGCCGCCGGAAACCTGTATGTTGCCGACACCCTGAACCACCGCATCCGCATGGTCGGCAAAGATGGCAACATCAACACCGTAGCCGGGAATGGATTCGCACAATTTTCCGGTGAAGGCGGCGTAGCAACCCAAGCGTCCCTGAACAGTCCGCAGGGAATCGCGGTCGATGCGAAAGGCAATTTGTACATCGCCGACACTCTGAATCAGCGCATCCGTATGGTGTCCGGCGGTGTGATTACGACCATTGCGGGTAACGGGACGGCCGGGTTCTCCGGAGACAACGGCCTCGCCGTCAAAGCACAACTGAACTATCCCAAGGATGTGGCCGTGGATGCAGCCGGCAATCTTTACATCGCGGATTCGTACAATTTCCGGATCCGCATGGTGACGCCGGACGGCGCCATCACGACCATTGCCGGGCGCTCCGCCAGCGGCTACGCGGGAGACGGAGGCCTGGCGACCAATGCGCGGCTCAATTTTCCGCAAGGCGTCGCAGTCGGGCCGAATGGCACGATTTACATCGCGGACACCCAGAACAACGTCATTCGCCTGCTGACACCGCTGACAGATGGCAGCGGATTCCCGCCGCCCACCAGCAATCCTCCGCTGATCACCAGCGTGGTGAGCGCTTCGGCCTGCGGGGCCTTTTCCAGTGCCGCGCCGGGATCGTGGATTGAGATCCGCGGCACTAATCTTGCCACTACGGCGCGCGCCTGGACCGGTAGCGATTTTCAGGGCAACCTGGCGCCCACCTCGCTCGAAGGCACCCGCGTGACCATCGCCGGACAGAGTGCGGTGGTGTTGTATATCAGCCCCAACCAGGTGAACGCGCAGGTGCCGGTCACAGTCAGCCCGGGAACGCAGCAGGTAAGTGTCACCAGCGGGAACCTGCCGGGCGCCGCCTATTCGCTCACGATCAATGCGGCGCAACCCGGACTATGCCAGGGCGTGCAGATCGCAGGAACCCCGTATTTGGCGGCCGTGGTCAGCAACACCGCGACTTACATTTTGCCCGCGAATGCCAGCATCCCCGGTGTGACGTCGCGCCCGGCAAGGGCGGGGGAAGTCATCACGTTTTTCGGTAACGGGTTCGGCGCGGTAACCCCCGGCGCTTCACAGGGCCAGATCGTCTCTCAGTTGAACCAACTGACAACGCCTCTCCAGATCTTCTTCGGCCAGGCACAGGCAACCGTGCAATACCAGGGTCTCGCTCCGGGCTTTCTCGGGCTCTATCAGTTCAATGTCGTGGTGCCGAATATTCCGGATAGCGACGCAGTGCCCGTCACGTTCGCGCTGGGCAACTTCGCGGGCGCACCGACGTTGTACACGGCAGTGAGGGGCCAGTAGAGAGTGCGCCAGACCGCTCTCTGACGGTCGCGGCTCGGTTTCGAAGCGCTTAGCCCTGTTCGCGGTAATAAGCCGTGAGATCGAGCGGCGGAGGGGTGTGACCCATCATGCGCAAGAAACCGGAGACCTGGCCGCGGTGATGAGTACCGTGATTCACCACGTGCAATACCACGTGCCAGATGGGGTGATGGTAGGTTGTGCCCAGCCGGTCGTAGCTGACCATCGATCCCACACTCTCATCGGTTAGACCTTGTGCCCAGTCCTTCCAGCGGTCCAGCAGCGCGGGCCATTCGGTCTGCAACACTTGCATGCTGTAATCCGCGTCCGTGATGAAGGCAGTTACGGGGTTGCCGAATACCCGCGCGAGCCAGATGCGGTCCGCGGCAAATACGTGCACCAATGTTCCCAGGATGCTGTGATCCGCGGTCTGGAAATCGCGCGTTAACTCCTCCTGGGAGAGTTGGGCGGCAGCATCGACGAGCCGCCGGCTGGCCCAGGTTGTGTATGCCAGATGATCTCGCAACGCTTCGGCGGAAGCGGTCTTCGACATGTTACATGACTCCAATCATTCGCCAGTAGAATACGCCCAGCACGGTGGCAATAATGGCGCCGACGGCATAGACCGTCGCGATCAGGGCCAATTGGCCGCGGTCCCAGCCCTGCTTGGCGGTGATCCCATCGCCCATCGCGATCCAGAAATTCATGTACGGCATCCAGAAAGGCGCGGAGCACAATAGCAGCGGGGCCGAGAGCACCATGGGCGGGATTCCAGCCTTGGCCATGGGATCGGCCAGCGGCAAGAACACCAGCGGAATCGCGATGAAGGCGGTGGGATCGAGCCAGCGCAGCACCAGCATCACGAGGGCAATCACCACCAGCAAAAGAATCGGGGTGGCCGCGAGTTGCTGCACATGCGGCACCATGAGCCCCGCCATCCAATCGGTGATCTTGTTATCGGGAAGCACGTTCTGTAATCCGAAGATGCCGCCCAAAAATAACAGCAGCGTCCAGGAGACGCCGTTCGCGATATCGGCATCCTGTATGATTCCGGCGAGCGCGAATACGGCCAGCGCCACCATGCCAACCACGTAAGAGGGGAACGGATGCAGGCGCACCTGGTTGGGAGTGCTCTGCGTGGACCACAGAAAGATGGAGACGACGATCACGATAGCCGTGATCAGCTCCTGCCGCTTCAGGGAACCGAGAGCGGCCAGCTTGCCGCGCACGAAATCGCGGGACGCGCTCAGCCGCGCCTCGGGCTTGAGCAGCAATTGATTGATGAACAGAATGAACGCGCAGAGGATGAAAGTGGGGATCGCCATCACCGCGAAGTAACTTCCCTGAGTCAGCGGCAGATGTTTGTCGCCGAACATCTTGATCACTACGGGACCATTGAGCGATCCGAGCAAGAAAGCGATTCCCGGAACCACCGCCATTTCGACGGTGGTGATCATGATCAGGGCCGCGCCGCGGCTGCGCGGCTTCAATCCGAGGGTCTGCACCAAAGCCCAGGCAATCGGCGCCATGATCGAGGTGCGGACCGTCATCGAAGGAATCCCCATGGCCAGCACCAGCCCGATGGCGAAGAACGCGCCCAGAATACCGGCGTAGCTGCCGGGAAACAAGGAGAGGATCCAGTACGAGATTCGTTCGGCGAGGCCGGTCTTGCGCATGGCGAAGCCGTAGTAGAGAACGGCCAGCAAAGTCCAAAACGCGGGGTCGGCATACCCGCTGAGGGCGCGCGGCGGCGGCACTTTGGCAACGCCGATCAGCAGGGCCATCATGAGCACGCTGGCAACCCCGTTGTTCATGACTTCCGCGGCCCAAAGCACGATCGCGAAAGCGACAATGGCCAGCACCAACTGGGCATTGTGCGTCAAGCCTTGCGGTGTGGGAACGAGCGCCGTCGCCAGGCCGACCAAAGCGGCAACAGCCAGCCAGGTCCATTTGACTGCGGGTTTCGCTGCGGCCGCCGGAGGGGCAGCGACGGAGGTGCTCATAGTGACCCATCCTATCAGGAGTGTGCGGCGCCGTGCGCCGCCCGCCCGTGGTTTAATCAGCATTATGCACGCTCACGTCCGGATTGGAATCGCCTTTGCCGCAGTTGGCTTGTGCGCCCAAGCTCAGTGGCTGAATCAACCGATTGCGGGGGCGCCACGCACTGCCGATGGCAAGGTGGATATGACAGGGCCGGTCGGTCGCATCAACGGCAAACCCGATCTGTCAGGCATCTGGCAGGTGATGGCGGAACCGCGCGGCCCCGGCCTTTTCGGATTGGGCGAATCACCGAATTCGAGGTATTTCCGGGACGTTCTTTCCGATTTCAAACCGGACGAGCGACCGCTGACCCCGGCGGGCACGGAGATGCTTCGCCGCCACGCGCAGCCGGGCGCGTTCAACCCCACCCTGAACTGCCTGCCCGATGGCGTGCCGCATGGGGATCTGTTGCCCGAGCCGTTCAAAATCATTCAGACGCCCGGGGAGATCGTGATGCTGTACGAAGTAGAGACCACGTTCCGCCAGATCTTTCTCGACGGACGGAAGCAGCTTACCGATCCGTCTCCTTCATGGATGGGGTATTCAGTGGGCAGATGGGAAGGCGACACTCTGGTGGTCGACACGGTGGGATTCAACGATCTGGGCTGGCTGGATGCACGCGGCACCGGCCACAGCCAGGACATGCGTGTCGAGGAGCGTTTTCATAGACGCGATTTCGGCCACCTCGAGCTTGGTATCACGATTACCGATCCGAAGACTTTTACGCGGCCGATCTCGTTCCATGTCGTCGAAGAACTTCTGCCAGACACGGACTTATTCGAGCACTACTGTCTGGAGAACGAAAAAGACGCCCAGCATCAACCGGGCAAGGCGGGTAAATGATGTTGAAGACCAAAGCAGCTCTCATCGCGGCGGCCATTGCCGCGTTTGACTTGATGATTGTGGCCCAGCAGCCGGCGGCCGGACCATACACCGCGGAACAGGCCGCCGCCGGGCGCGCCGCGTATCAAACCAATTGCGCTGCCTGCCACGCGCCGGATCTCTCAGGACGCGAGGGTCCGGCATTAGCCGGCGCCAACTTCATGAACCAGTGGGGCGCCAGAACGGCTGGTGAACTGATCAACTTCATTCGCGCCACTATGCCCCCCGGTGCTGGCGGGTCGCTTCCGGATCAGACCTACGTGAATCTGGCGGCCTTCCTGTTCGACGCCAACAGCGCGAGGCCGGGAACCCGGCCCCTGGCAGCCGACTCGAATATCGCGCTGCGCAGCGTGGCCTCAGGGCAGCGCGCGGCGTACTTGCAGCCGGGAACGGCCGCTGCGCCCGCTCCCGCCGCCCCGCAAGCCGCTGCCAATCAGGCCCGCCAGGCGCCGCGTGGAATTACAGTGGCGGGCGAAGTCAAGAACTACGTTCCGGTCACCGACGCTATGCTGCGAAATCCCGATCCAAGCGATTGGCTGATGATCCGGCACGACTACAAGGCCACATACTATAGCCCCTTGAACCAGATCACGGCGCAGAACGTGAACGACCTGCGACTGGTGTGGAGCTGGGCCATGCAGGAAGGAGCCAGCAACGGCAACCAGCCCGCTCCCATTGTGCACAACGGAGTGCTGTACGTGAATAACGCGGCCATGGTCCTCCAGGCGCTCGACGCCAAGACCGGCGATTTGATCTGGGAAAATCGCTACGGCTCCAGTCCCACGGCGCCCGCCATGCGCGGCATCGCGATCTACGACGATAAGATCTTCGTAGCCACCGCAGAAGCACACCTGCTGGCATTCGACGCCCGGACCGGGAAGACTGTCTGGGACACGACGATCGGTAACCGCTCCCAAGGGGAGTACTCCAACAGCAGCGGCCCCCTCGCGGTGAAAGGCCGCCTGATTCAAGGGCTCGGCCGCGATTCGTGTAGCGTATATCGCGACGAGAAATGCTTCATCAGCGCTTACGATGCCAAGACCGGAAAAGAAGCGTGGCGCTTCCGGACGGTAGCGCTCGATGGCGAACCGGGTGGTGACACCTGGGGCGGTCTTGCGAACACCTTTCGCGCGGGTGTGGAAACATGGATCACCGGAAGCTACGACCCCGATCTGAACCTGACGTATTGGGGGACGGCGCAAGCCAAGCCGTGGATGCGCGCCAGCCGCGGCTCGGGAAATGGCGCTACGTTGTATGCGAACTCCACGCTGGCCCTCGATGCCGACACGGGCAAGCTAGCCTGGTATCACAACCACGCGCCGGGCGAGACGTTGGATCTGGATGAAGTTTTCGAACGCGTGCTGGTGGATGACGAAGGACAAAAATACGTTTTCAGCGCCGGAAAGGCGGGGGTTCTGTGGAAGCTGGATCGTAAAACCGGAAAGTACCTGGGCCATAAAGAGATGGTTTACCAGAACGTGTACGATTCTATCGATCCACGAACCGGGGAACCGCATTACCGGAATGACATTGTGGAGCAGCGCCTCGGAGAGTGGGTGCCGGCGTGTCCTTCGACGGAGGGCGGCAAGAACTGGCCCTCGATGACTTACTATGCTCCGGGCAACCGGCTGATTGTACCTTTGAGCCAGAGCTGCCTGGAAATGAACGGACAGGCCCAGGAAAAAAAGATTGGCAACGGTGGTAATGCCGCCCTTCGCAAGTTCTTTGAAATGCCGGGAACCAACGGCAACGTTGGGAAGCTGGCGGCGTACGACGTGCGGACGATGCGGGAGTTGTGGAAGTACGAACAGCGGGCGCCGTTTCTCACCGGTGTGGTTTCGACCGCCGGAGGCGTCGCGTTCGCCGGCGACCTGGACCGCATGTTCCGCGCGTTCGACGTGAATACGGGCCGCATTCTCTGGGAGACGCGGCTTCCCGCCGCGGTACAAGGCTTCCCGCTTACGTTCACGGTTGCAGGCAAGCAATATCTGGCGGTGACCACGAGCAACGGAGGAGGCAGCCCGCGTGCGGTGCCGGCCGTAGTGGCTCCGGATCTGCATTATCCGGCAACCGGCAATGCCCTTTACGTCTTCGCGCTTCCCGACCGGAAATAGCGCCTCACGCGGAAGGCACGACGTTCTGGTTGTGCCGGAATATATTCTGCGGGTCGTACTTCTTTTTCAGAATCGCCAGCCGGTCGTAGTTGACTCCGAAGGAAGCGCGGGCGCGTCCATCGTCATCGATGCCGAGCAGGTTGGAGTACGTGCCTTGCGAGTGAGGGCGCATGGCCTTCCATGTCTCCCGGCCCCATCGGATATTCACTTCATCCTGAGCCGGATCGTGCCACATCCCGGCGATCACCACCAATGCTTCCGCGCCGCGGTGAGCGTAGGCCGTGGCATCCGGCGCGACACGCGACGCGGCGCCCGTGTGATATTCCAGCGCCACTGCCGAATGGGACGAGGGCATGGGCGTAGCGGCCTGGATCAGGGCGCCGATGGCATCGTCAGTGACCTCGGGGAGACAGCCTCCGGTCCAGTAACAGCGAATTCCGGGAGGAAACAGGTGGTCGAGCATGGCCTGCATCTGGCAGTAGCTCATGGGATGGATGAGATCGGCCACGGCGGGGGCAAATTCGCGCAGGGGACGAATGGTTTTCTCGGCGTGCTCCGGATCGCCGGAGTAGCAGACCAGGATGGTGGCGGCGGGGTGGCCATCGGGCGTCGTCACGAGGGCGAGGTGAGTGACGATCTCTTCAGGGGCCGTCCGGATGTAATCCCGATGGAACCGGTACAGATCCCAGGCGCGCGCCAGCGGGTGTACCAACATGCCTGCTACAACCACCGGTCCGACGGGATGCAATTGAAACTCGAATGAGGTGACAATTCCGAAGTTCCCGCCGCCGCCACGCAATCCCCAAAACAGATCTTCGTTCTCGGTTGCGCTGGCATGCACCACGCGGCCATCGGCGGTCACCATATCCGCCGAGAGCAGGTTGTCGCAGGTCAGTCCGAATCGCCGGGAAAGCCAGCCCACGCCGCCTCCCAGCGCCAACCCGGCCAGTCCGGTAATGGTGTTGGTGCCGAGCGGCGTGGCCAGTCCGAACACCTGCGTCTCACGGTCGAACTCGCCCAGGATCGCGCCGGCAGCCGCCCGCGCCGTCCGCTTCACCGGATCTACACGGACTCCGCGCATGGTCGAGAGGTCGATGAGCAGCGCGTTATCGGCCAGGGCGTAACCCGCGGCGCTGTGCCCACCCCCACGAACGGTTATGGGAAGCCCATGACGTTGCGCGAATTCCAGGGCGGCAAGCACGTCGGCCACGCCCGTGCACTGCGCAATTGCACACGGCTTGCGATCGATCATGCCGTTGAAAATCTTGCGTGCCGAATCGTAAGCGGCGGCTCCGGGACGAAGCATCGGACCGGCGAGGCTTCGGCGCAATTCATCAAATTGATCGTGGGCGGGGGCTAGGCTCATGGGCGCTCCTGGGGAACGTAAATTGTACCGTGTTTTCCGACACTCCCACGAATCCAGACTCTCTATCGGTACTATACGATTGGTCCGCGATATACTCACTGCGGGGGACGAGCCAATGAGTTCGCAACAGCAAGCCGTGGAAGCCGGCACAGCGGGGATTATCGTGGAAACAACGAGTGGAAAACTCCGCGGCAGCAGCAGCGGCGATGTGAGAGTCTTCAAAGGCATTCCGTATGGAGCGTCTACCGCGGGGGCCCGCCGTTTCTTGCCGCCACTGAAGCCGGAACCTTGGACGGGCGTACGCGACGCGCTTACGATTGGGAAACGTGCTCCGCAGCCGAAGACGCTTATGATCGAAGGCCCGCTGACTCACCTCATGAAAATGGACGATCCGGTGGGTGAGGACTGTCTATGCCTCAACGTTTGGTCGCCCGGAGCGGCGGGGAAACGGCCGGTAATGGTTTGGCTGCACGGCGGCGGGTTCTTCGCGGGCTCGGGCGGGCAGCCGGTTTACGCCGGTACGGAACTGGCCGCGAAGCGCGACGTTGTCGTAGTTACCGTGAACCATCGGCTCAATGTGTTCGGTTATCTCTACCTGGCCGATCTGGGCGGGGAGAAGTATGCCGATTCAGGGAATGCGGGGATGCTGGACATCGTGGCGGCGCTCGAATGGGTGCGAGACAACATCGCGGAATTCGGCGGCGATCCGGGCAATGTGACGATTTTCGGCGAATCCGGCGGCGGTATGAAAGTTTCCGCGCTCATGGCAATGCCGGCGGCACAGGGGCTATTCCACCGCGCGATTGTGGAAAGCGGGCCGTTCCTGCGAGCTCTTCCCCGGGAGCGTGGGACCAGGATCGCCGAGACCGTACTGGCCCGTTTGGGGCTTCAACCCGGCCAAGTGCACGAACTGGGAAAGATTCCCATGGACACGATGCTCGATACCCTGGCGGGCCTTCCGGGCGGGCCTCTGAGCATCGCGCCGGTCACAGACGGGCATTCGCTCCCGGAGGATCCATTCGATCCGTCGGCTCCGGCCATTTCGGCGCGAGTCCCCATGCTCATCGGCAGCAATGCAACCGAAATGACGCTGCTGGAGCCTCCGCCGGAACAACTGGACGACGCCACTCTGCACGCGCAGGTGAAAGAGCGACTGAAGCTCGATGACGCCGCCGCCAATTCCCTGATTGCGGTTTACAAGGAAGCGCACGGAGACAACCTGGAAGCGTGGCTGGCGATCGAGTCCGATCGATTCATGCGCATCAATTCCATACGCCAGGCCGAGGCGAAGGCTGCGCAAGGCGGAGCGCCGGTCTACATGTACTACTTCAAATGGAGAACGCCGGCATTCGGCGGCAAGCTCCGGTCCACGCACGCGCTCGAAATTCCGTTCGTGTTCAGCAACCTCGATGAGTGGACATCACTGACGGGCGCGGGCGACGAGCGCCACGCGCTCGCCGATCGGATGAGCGGCGCCTGGGCCGAATTCGCGCGGAGCGGCAAGCCCGCCCATTCGGCGCTACCCGAGTGGCCTTCGTACACCAGCGAGCGGCGTGCTACGATGCTTTTCGATAACGACTGCAGCGTAGTGGACGATCCAGGGCGAGAAGAGCGACTGGCGTACGAAGCCAGCGGCGGGGGCTCGCGCTCGTTGTTTTGAGTTCGAGCGTTTCTACCACAAGCAAACTTGGGACGGGCTTGACACCGGGGTCTTTTCTGTACTGTGATGCGGACAGACAGATCTGAATCTGTTGCCGCGGCCTTTGGGGTCCGGCCGCGGTGTTCCAGTCCGAATTCGGGGAAAGGAGTGAACAATGGGTTCACCTTTCAGCGCAGCGATCCTGGTTTTGGTATCGCTGAGTTCCGCCATGGCGCAGACCGTTGGCGCAAGTCTCCAAGGCACAGTTTCCGACCCATCGGGCGCCGTAATCGCGAATGCAACGGTGCAGATCACGAATGTAGGCACAGGGGCTGTCCGCTCGTTGTCGAGCGATGCGGCAGGACACTGGCGGGAGCCGGTCCTGTTGCCTGGCGACTACGAGGTTCGCGTTTCAGCCACAGGTTTTCAGACCAGTGTTCGGCCGCGCCTCCATCTCGATGTAGGCCAGGATGCCACGCTCGATGTGCCGCTGGAAATCGGCGCGAGCACATCGGAGATTCGGGTGGACGCGCAGGCCGCCACCGTCAACCTCGTCTCCGGCGCCGTCAGCGGCCTGGTAGATCAACAGCAGATGCGCGATCTCCCGCTCAACGGCCGCTCATTCCAGCAATTGGCGCTGTTACAGCCGGGAGTGAACGCCGTCCTCGCCGGGGGCAATGACCCGGTGGGCGGGCGGACTCCGAAAATCTCGATCAATGGAATGCGGCCGGAGCAAAGCAGTTTCCTGATGGATGGAACCGACATCAACGACGTCTACAATAAGACTCCCGGTTCGGTCGGAGGCGTCCTGCTCGGTGTGGAGGCGGTCCTGGAATTCCAGGTGCTCACGAATTCGTATTCCGCGGAATTCGGGCGATCGGCAGGAGGCGTGGTGAACGCCGTGACGCGCTCCGGCACCAACCAGGTTCATGGCTCGCTATTCGAGTTTTTGCGCAACTCCGATCTGGACGCGAAGAATTTCTTCGATCCCGGCAACAAGGCCATCCCGCCATTCAAGCGCAATCAGTTCGGCGGCGTGGTGGGCGGTCCGATCCGCAAAGATCGGACGTTCTTTTTTGCCGGTTTCGAATCGCTGATCGATCGCCTCGGAGTGACCGGGGTCACTTCGGTCCCGACCCAAGATGCGCGGCAAGGCAAGCTGCCCACCAGCACCGTGACCGTAAATCCGGCCATGAAACCGTTTATCGATACGTTGTTGCCTCTGCCTAACGGCAAAGATCTCGGCGGAGGCGTCGGACAGTATCTCTTCAGCGTGCCTCAGCCTACGAACGAGTATTTCACTCAGGGCCGCATCGATCATCGGATTTCCAGCAAGAACACCCTGTTCGGCCGCTACACGTTCGACAACGGCAACGTAAACCGTCCGCCCATCACCAAGGTCCCTGTTACGCTCACGAAGGAACGCTCGCGCAACCAATACGTCACGTTGGAAGATCAGCAGATCTTCTCACCCACGACACTCAACACGCTGCGCTTTGGTTTCAATCGTTCCGACCACGAATCGGTCAATCAGCGCACGCTGGATATTCCACCGGGTCTCACCTGGATTCCCGGCGAGCCAATGGGATATCTCACCATTTCCGGCGTGGTCACAGAAGACTTTGGAGATTACCGCCTGCCCCGGCTCGATCGCCTCAACAACTATCAGGTAGGGGACACGGCGTTCCTGACTCGCGGGCAGCACGGCATCAAACTAGGTTTTGAAACGCAGAGAATTCAGTTCAATCAGAACACGACCAGCCAAATCGGCGGCCTTTTAACGTTTACGAGCCTGGCGAATTTCCTGCAAGGCATCCCGAGCCAATTCGACTTTGCGCTTCCGGGTGGAGTCGATCCGGTCCGCGGCTACCGCCAGAGCCTGTTCGCGTTTTTCGCACAGGACGACATCCATGTGAAGCGCGGTCTGACAGTGAACCTGGGGCTGCGGTACGAGTTTGTTACGGTTCCCACCGAAGTGAACGGAAAGATTTCGAACCTGCGCAATGTCACCGACCCCACCTTGAACATCGGCGGCCAATGGTACCTCAATCCGTCCCTCAAGAATTTCTCGCCGCGCCTGGGTCTCGCCTGGGATCCCTTCGGCGACGGCAAGACTTCTGTGCGCGCCGGATTCGGTCTCTTCGACGATGAGATTCTGCCGAAATACTACTTTTTCTCGGGCAGTCTGAACCCGCCGTTTACGAAGCGAGCTTCCCTGGCGAACCCGCCGGCTTTCCCCAACCTGCTCGCCAATTTCAATTCGAACAACGTGAAATACCAGTTGCAGACTACCAACTACAACCTGCAGAATCCTTACGCCATTCAGTTCAACCTGAGCGTGCAGCGCTCGTTGCCCGGTGACCTGCTGGTTAGCGCCGGTTACTCGGGCTCGCGCGGCAACCACCTGTTTCGTATCGGCAACGCCAATCTGGCGCCCTTCACGATCGTCAACGGAGTGAAGGTCTACCATCCCGAGGCAGGGTTGATCAACCCCAATTTCGCCAATATCACGCAGCGCATCACCGACGCGCAATCGTTTTACAATGCACTGCAACTGAGCGCGCTCAAACAGGTGTCGCGCGGGTTGCGGGCGCAGTTGTCGTATACCTTCTCCCGGGCGATCGACGACGCGAGCGGCATTAATTCGCAGGACTTCAGCGACGGCAGTCCCTATGTGCTGGATTTTTACGACCGGAAAATCGACCGCGGCCTTTCCCAGTTCTGGGTGCAGCACGTGTTCGTGGCCAACTGGTCATACGAACTGCCGTTTGCGCGGTCGATGAGCGGGGTCGGCGGGTTCCTCCTCAAAGGCTGGCAACTGAACAGCATCACCAGCGTGCAGACGGGCCATCCTTTTGAAGTCCGTTTGGGCTTCAATCGTTCCGGCAATCTGAACACAGTGAACTACGCAATGCACGAGCGGCCCGATGTGAAACCGGGTTATTCGAACGATCCGATTCTCGGTGGTCCCGACCGCTACTGGGATATCAATGCGTTCACATTACAGGCCGTAAATACGCGCGGCAATCTGGGCCGAAACACGCTGATCGGACCATCGCTGGCGAACTTCGATTTTTCCGCGGCGAAAACTTTCGTCATCGATGAGTCGCGGCGTTTCGAATTCCGGACAGAGATGTTCAATCTTCCCAATCATCCCAACTTTGCCGTTCCGAGCGGGTTGACAGCCTTTACGAACGCGGTGCCGACCATCGCTCCGAATTGGGGAGTGATCACCAGCACCGTGACCACTTCGCGCCAGATTCAATTCGCGCTGAAATTGCTATTTTGACGCATACCGAAAGCACGGAGCCGGCCGGAGTTCAAAACACGAGTTTCGCGCCCAACTGAATCACGCGTGTCGTAATCCCTTGCACGCCACCGCCGATGGCGCCGAACGTGGCCGACCGGCTGTTGAGTTCTACGGTGGCAGGATCGGGATTGAAATGGTTCAGGAAATTGAAGAATTCCGTACGGAACTCGAATGCCTTGCTTTCGTGGAAGCGGACCGCTTTGGCGACCGAAAAATCCACGATCTCGATACCCGGCAGGCGAACCGCATCCGTGCGGGGAGACGTTCCGAATCGCCCGAAGGGGGCCTGCGTGAAAGCCGCGGTGTTGAACCAGTGCGCCCAGGTGCGCTTGTCTCCTGGAAGATCGCCGCGCTCCCCGAGCACCAGGTCGGGACGCGAATTGATGCCAGTCCCCGTGGTGTCGATGTTCGACGTGACCGCAGCGGGGAAGCCGCTCTGGAAAGTCATAATCGTGGAAAGCTGCCAGCCATCCAGAACGTACTTCGGCGCTCCGTGCAGTCCGCGCGCGAACGGGATGTCATACAGCACCGTTTGCACGAAACGGTGCGTTAAATCGAAGCCGGAGACGGAGCGGTCGCCGCGCATATAGTAGACATCCTGAGGCGCTCCAATAAAGGTGCCACCGCCGACCTGGCCGCCGATATCAGAAGGCCCGGAAATCGACTTGGAAAACGTGTACGCCGTGAGGAAGGTGAGGCCCGACGCCAGGCGGCGCTCGGCCTTTACTTGTAGTGAGTGATAGATGGAGTTGCCGATCGCCTTGTCGGATCGCACATTACGCTGGTATTGCTGATTCGGCCGCCGCGCGTTGAGCGACGCCAGCCCCGCAGTGCGCGGATCCACCACCTGGATGGGACGGTTCAGGTCCTCGTACGTGACCACCAGTTTAGTGCCTTTGCTTCCGACATAGCCCACATCCAACACCACGTTGCCGGGCAATTTCCGCTGCACGTTCAGATTCCATTGCTGGATATAGCTATCGCGCATATACTCGTCGTTGCTCACGGCGAAATTCAGCGCGCCACTGGTGACCGCCCCAGCGAATGGGTTGTTGAAGAAGAGATTCGGGGCGCCTACGATATTGCCTGTCAGTGATGCGCCGGCCGTGGCCTGGGCGCCCTCTGCCATGGCGAAGATTGCATTTGAAATCTGCGGCGTGTAATAAATGCCGTAGCCGCCGCGCACAACTGTTTCTCCGGCGAGCGGTGGCCGCCAGGCAAATCCGAAACGCGGCCCGAGGTTGTTCCAGTCTGCAGCCATCAGTTCGCGGCCGTACGGCGAGTCCTTTGTGGTCACCGTGTTGCCCACGACAAATCCATTCAACTGGATGTTCACGAATCTGTCGTCCTTCTGCTTATACCGCTGGAAATAATCCCAGCGCAGGCCGAAGTTGAGCGTCAGGCGGGAGGTGATCTTGAAATCGTCGTTGGCGGAGAGCGCCACCCAGTAGTTGTAGAGGTCAGTGTTGGTATGTGCCGGGTTAATGCTGTCGCTGCGAATGTATCCGAGCAGGAAATCGGCCATGGCCGAACCGGTGTAGGTGCCGTCGAAATTGAAACTGCCGCGCGGGGCACGCGCCTGCCCAAAGGTAACGCCGCGCCGGTCGACCTCCGCGGCAAATTTCAAAAAATGCCGGCCCTTTTGCAGCGAGAACGTATCAGTGAATGGGGCGATGGAATTCGACCGCACGCGCGGCCCGATCTGCCGTTGCAGGTTGTACATGTCGTAGACGCCGTCGGGCCCGTTGAGCGAGATAGTGGGCGGGCCGTACTCTTCCGGAAGACGCGAGACCAGCGGCAGCCCCATCTTGCCAACCACATCGAAAGCCGCGTCATTGCTGGTGCCGAAAACCTCGGCTTCGTTGAACCGATGCCAACCGCCGCGCAGTTCGTTCACGATCGCCGGCCGTATTACTCGCGTCCACGAGACGGCGACATTCTGCGTACGTCCCAGGTTATTGCGCTCGTCATGGCTCCAGATGGGGGTGCCGGCTTCGTAGGTGTCATTGAAGAGGTAACGGCCCGAGATCTGGTCCTTGCCGAAAAGCTGATGGTCCACGCGCCCCGTGAAATTCTTCTGTCGTGACGTAGCGCTGGCGGCTGTCGTGAGGAAATTCAGCGTGCCGTTGCTGGCATTGGGAAGCGGTTCGTAGGCCAGGAAAGCCAGGGCCTGCGGGCTGAGCGCGCTCTTGGGCAAGAGGTTGTTGGCGATTCCGATATTGAGCGGGTCTTTCAGGACGATCGGCTGTCGCGTACGAGCGTCCACCAATGTGCGAAAATCGCCATCGCGCTGGGCTTGAGTAGGCACCGTGCGGTACGCGCTGGAAGCACCCTGTGCCGCATAGCCCGATTCCCAGTTAAAAAAGAAGAACGTTTTGTCTTTGCCCTGATAGATTCGCGGTATCCAGACCGGTCCCCCGATGTTCGCGCCGAACTGGTTGCGGTTGAGCCGCGGAGACGTCACGGACTTTCCGGCAATCGAGTCGTAGCTCTGCGTGAGCTGATCGTTGCGGTTGAACTCCCAGAGTGTGCCATGCAGCCGGTTAGCGCCACTCTTGGTGATCATATTGACCTGGCCTCCAGGCGCGCCGCCATACTCCGCCGAATAGGTGCTCGTCTGAACCTTAAATTCCGCGAGTGAATCCACGGACGGCGAAAAACTGTACGTCATGGCGTCGTAATCCATGAGTTCGATGCCGTCGAGGTAGAAACGATTGGCCGTATCGCGCGAGCCATTGGCCGAAGCCGCGGTGGATCCGTACGCGGCATCGGTTTGTCCCACCGAACCGCGCCCGCGCCGTACCGTGATCGAGCCCGGGGTGCCCGCCTGAACTCCGGGAATTAGCTGCGCCAACTGGATGAAGTTCCGGCCGTTGAGCGGCAGGTCTACGATCTTTGCGGCATCGATCACCGTGCCCACGCTGGCATTTTCAGTTTGCAGCACGGTAGCCGAGGCGCTGACATTCACCGACTCAGTGATGTTGCCGACCTCGAGTTGGAGATCGAGGCGCGCGGCCTGTTCCACTTGCAGGGTCACGCTCTCCACACGTGCTACCTGGAAGCCTGTCTTGGTGGCGGTGACGCGATAGTTCCCGGGCGCAAGATTGGGGATGGAGAAGGCACCGGAGGCGTCGCTCTGGGCATCGCGCATGACATTGGTGCCGAGGTTGGTTGCCTGGACAGTGACGCCGGGAACGGCTGCGCCGGTGGCGTCGGTAATGGCTCCCAGAAGCGTCGCGGTCGTTTGCTGCGCATGACCGATGGTCCCGGCGCCGGCAAGTAGCAAGAGAGCAAGAGGAACACGAACACGCGAAACAAACATGCTTCACCCTCCCCGACAACCAGTGCGCAGCCTGAGGCGTTGCGCCAATGAGTCGAGGAGTAGCATGTGGCTCCCTTCCTGTCAACGGAGCCTCAGCTGAGGGCTGATTGCTGAGAGTGTTGGCCGAATATTGATGGGCCGGACCGCTTCCTTACGGTCGCGGCTCAGTAGCCTCCTTCACCAAGCTGCGCGATCACATGAATATACGCCGAGTTCCGGCAACGTGTTTGCCGACCTGAAGCTTCCGCACGCGGACGACCTGCTGGCGTCCCGCCCAAGGTCCCGCTTCTCAAACTCCTGAACCTGCTTATCCCTACGAGTGCTCTTGGATGCTCGTTTCATACAATCTCCGTTCATCTATGCGCATCGGTCGGCATGAGATTGGGCGAAGCTTATCTCCTCTTCGCGTGAAAATGAGAGCCAACAAACGCCCTGTCTCGCCTTCACCTAAAATCAACCCATAAGCCTGCTGGAAAACGGCCTCCGATGTGCCGATTCGCAGGCGAAACCGCCTGCGCCACCACACAGGATCAACAGGTTGCCAGCCTTGGTGGGGCAGGCATTCAGCCTGCCAAGGGGTTTTTCCGCAGCCTGCTAGTACTACTGTGTTATAAAGTGTCGATAGGCGCAGACATAGCCCCACAGGCGGTATCGTGGAAATCGGGA
>PSRJ01000293.1 GCA_003175985.1 Terriglobia bacterium | reverse complement strand
CCACCTCTTCGATAATGTGGCCGCCAAAGCGCATCTCCAGGAGTTCGGCCACCGGCATGCGATTGCGGCGCTCAAACATCCCCACCACAACTCGATGGGGCTCGGTGACGCGCACGATTTCGCGAAGAGATGCCATGCCCCCAAGCAGTTTGCCGCCCGGCAGGGGGGAGCCAATCTCGTGCGTATCGTCAACATAACCGACCACCGCCAGCCCGGTCTCGGGGTGTGTCTCAATGTACTTGCCGATATCTTCCAGCAGCGGACTGCCGCCCACGAGAAGCAGCCGGTCGCGGCCCACCACCTGCACGGCGTACTCGCTGAAAAACAGGCGCCAGAAGAAAATCGCAACGACCGCAATGGCGCTGCCCAGCAGCATGACCCGAAGCGGAACGCGCAGATTGGGATTCAAGTAACTGATAAACCCCTGTAACAGGAATGCAACCCCGCTGACCATGCAGAGCTGCTGGAGCAGCACGATGCGCGACTTGACGAAATACTGCGAATACAAATCGTGAAAATGAAGCCCCACCAGGATGCTGAGGAGCACCAGCAGAATACGCATGAGCCCGCCGTCATACAGCAGGAAAACAGTGGGGTCCACCTCCAGGACGAGAAAGGTGGCCAGCACGAATGCCGATGTAATCAGGAGGATCTCAGAAATCAGCAGCGTAATCGTGCCGACCGGGACGAATACTCGAAATAGGCGTATCATCCACCGAACCGAGGTCCAATCAGTTTCACATTATACTCGCAATAGATTCCCGCTTCGCCCGCCGGAACGGCGTGAAAGCGAGGCGCCGAACAGTTCGGGTGCACAAACCTATCTATTTCGACCATCACGCCACAACGCCGATGGATCCTCGCGTTCTGGAAGCCATGCTGCCGTATTTCGGCTCCCGGTTCGGGAATGCGGCCAGCCGCAGCCACAGCTTTGGCTGGGAGGCGGAAAAGGCCGTGGAACACGCGCGGCGCCAGGTGGCGGAGTTACTCGGCGCCTCACCGCGTGAGATCGTGTTCACCAGCGGGGCAACCGAATCGAACAACCTCGCCCTGAAAGGCATTTTCGAAGCATACCGTTCCCAAGGCAATCACATAATTATCATGGCCACAGAGCATAAGGCCATTCTCGATCCACTGCGCCACCTGGAACGCCTTGGCGCAAGTACAACGGTCCTGCCTCCCGAGCCCGATGGCTTGCTGGATCCCGGCCGGCTGCGCCGCGAGATCCGGCCTGAGACCGTGCTGGTAAGCGTGATGTGGGCAAATAATGAGATAGGAGTCGTCCAGCCGGTCGACGAGATCGCCGCAGTCTGCCGCGAGCACGGAGTGTTGTTTCACACCGACGCGGCGCAGGCATTTGGCAAACTGTCGGCGGTGGCGGCCGGCGAAAATATCGCTCTTGTGTCAGTCACGGCGCATAAGCTGTATGGGCCGAAAGGAGTGGGCGCGCTTTATGTCCGGCGGGGCGTCTCTGTGGCTTCGCAGATTGATGGCGGCGGACATGAACGTGGCCTCCGTTCCGGAACCTTGAACGTTCCGGCCATTGTGGGATTTGGCGAGGCGTGCGCCATTTGCCGAATGGAAATGAAATCGGAAGCGGCACGCCTGCGGGCGCTACGCGAACGGCTGAGGGATCGGATCGAATCGTGCCTGGCGGGAGTAACCGTAAATGGGTCGCTGGAACACAGGCTTCCCGGGAACCTGAACCTGAGCTTCACGGGAGTCAGCGCCGACGCCCTGCTGATGTCTCTTCCGGAAATCGCACTCTCGACGGGATCGGCATGCAGCTCCGCCACCGTGGAACCCAGTCACGTCTTGCGCGCGATCGGGTTGAGCAGCGAAGCGGCGCGCTCTTCGGTCCGGTTCGGATTGGGTAGGTTTAACACCGAAGAGGAAGTGGATTATGTCGTCCAAAGAATAGTAGAATCCGTAAACAAGCTGCGCAGCGCAGCTCCGAAAGCAGGCCCTAATGGCTCAACCTAAAGCGGCATCGGGTCTCAGTTTCA
Source organism: Terriglobia bacterium (assembly GCA_003175985.1). Classification (GTDB taxonomy): domain Bacteria; phylum Acidobacteriota; class Terriglobia; order Bryobacterales; family Bryobacteraceae; genus PSRJ01. The sequence continues at coordinate 12,239 of PSRJ01000293.1, read as the reverse complement.
ATCACGCGATGGTGTATTCTCGCAATGTAGACAAGGCCCTCGAATTCTACGAAGGCAAACTGGGTTTGGAGCTGCTGGAAACCTACCAGACGCCTCACGGCTGCGTCTACGCGCGGCTGAAAGCGGCGGGAACCGACACTACTATCGCGCTCCATGCGCTCGCGCCAGGGGAAGAGTTGAAAGCGGGCGGTGTGCGGCTGTATTTCGAGATCAGGAATCTGGAAAGCTTCTGCAAGAAGCTGGAATCTCGGGGCGTCAAATTCTCCAAAGCGCCAAAACTGATGCCCTGGGGATGGAAGCACGCCTATCTGGATGATCCCGACGGCCACGAGGTGAGCCTCTATTGGGCCGGCGCCAAGCGGCTCAAAAGGGCGAAGCCGCCGAAATCGTCTTCGCAGACCGCCAAGGCTTAAGTCCCCGGGACGAAATAACACCGCGCGCACCGATGACCGAACGCCTGTATTATCACGATTCCTATTTGCGGAGCTTCACCGGAAGTGTGGTCGATGCGGCTGGCGACGCGCTCACGATTTATCTCGACCGCACGGCGTTTTATCCGACTTCGGGCGGACAGCCGTTCGATACGGGATTCATCGCGGGCGTGCCGGTGGTCGAGGTAATCGATGAAGGGGAACGGATCGCGCATCGGGTCGCCGCGCCGGTTACCGTGGCGTCCGCCGAATGCTCGATCGACTGGCAGCGCCGGTTCGATCACATGCAGCAGCACTCCGGGCAGCACCTGCTTTCAGCGGTGTTTGAGGAGTTATTCCAATTGCACACGGTCAGCTTCCATCTGGGACAGGAGAGCGCGACCATCGATCTGGAGGGCGGCCCGGTGGAGAACCGCGTCATCCTGGAGGCCGAGCGGCGGGCGAACGAGCTGGTATTCGAAAATCGAGCGGTCGCCGTGCAGTTTGAGAGCCCGGGGGAAGTGCAGGGATTGCGCAAGCCATCGGAACGCGAGGGCACGCTGCGAATCGTCTCTATCGAAGGGATCGACCGGACCGCATGCGGCGGCACGCACGTGCGGGCCACGGGCGAAATCGGACCGATCCTGATTCGCAAGCTCGAGAAGATCCGGCAGACGGTGCGGGTTGAGTTTCTGTGCGGCGGCCGCGCCGTGCGACGGGCGCGCGCGGATTTCCAGGCGCTCGCGAGGATCGCGCAACTTTATTCCGCGCCGCTGGATGAGACACCTGCGCTGGCGGAAGGGCAATTGGAGGCGGCCCGCGTGGCGGAGAAGGCCCGGCGCAAACTGGAGCTGGATCTGGCGGTGTACCGCGGCAAGGAACTCTACGATGCGGCAACGCCGGGGCCGGATGGGTTCCGCCGGCATACAGTGTGCCTGGGTGCCGGTTCCATGGACGAGTTAAGGGCGGTAGCGCAAAGCTTCACGGGTCGATCGAAGGCGGTGTTTGTGGCGCTCCTGGAAAAGCCGCCCTCGATTCTATACGCCGTCTCGGAGGACTCGGGGCTCGATGCCGGCCGGGCGGTAAAGGATGCGGTAACGGAAGCAGGAGGACGCGGCGGCGGGAGTACCCGTGTGGCGCAGGGCAGTGTGCCGAACGTGGCGGGGCTGGAAAAGGTGGCGCGAGGCCTGGCTTAGGCTGGGGCTTACCCCTTCTTCTTGCCCGCCGGAACGCCCTTTCCAGGCGGCGCTTCCCCCTGCCCCAACAATTCCTCGATCTTCTGCCGCATGTTCTTTTCCTGCTGGTCTTCCACGAAGAACGGGTCGTCGCCGGCATACTGCGCCTGGATGAGGCCGTCGCGGCCAATGAATACCAGTTGCGGCATGATCAGACGCGCGGCCATCGGATGTTGCAGAAACTCGAGCACGGGCGCGCGCGCATTGTAGCCGATGGGAAACGGCGGGCTGAAGCGTTTGAGGAAATCCGGCAGCGCCGATGCCGCCATGTCCTCAATGGCAGAGCCCAAGGCCTGGAATCCGCGCGGTCCATACTCCGCCTGCTGTTTCCCGAGCACGGCGATGGTCTTCTGGCAATGGGGGCAATACGTCAGGATGAATGCCAGCGCGACAACTTTACCTTTGAACTGGCTGAGGGATACCGGTTTCCCTCCGGTCAGACTAATGTTGAATTCGGGTGAGGGACGCGGCAGCGTACTGGCCGCCACGGAAACTATCAGCAGGCCGCAAATGAGCATGAGGGGCAGCAGGGCGCGCGGCCGCATTTTTCAAGTTTACCGCAGGGGGCAAACCTTCCATGCTGGTCACGATGGTCCCCGTGCGCCGCAAGTCGAAGCGGCCGTCGTCGCCGTCGCCGGTGAGCGAATCGGAGGTTTGCGAGGCAACCTCCATTTTCTTCCACTTCTTCGCCAGGGCTTCCCGATACACTTCGAAGTAAGTGCGGGCGCTTTCCTCGGTGTCCCACTCCACAGCGTAGAGCAGCACCAGGCGCGACTCCTTTTTGTTTTCACGCAGCTCGAATGTCGATCCGCGCCAGTGGGGCGCGATTTCCGCGGCGCGCGCTTGGCCTGCGAACTGTTCCAGCAGGGCGGAGTGGTCGAGTTCGCCCATGGTTCCGCCGACCAGTCCTTTGTAGCCGGATGGAAGGTGCGGGTCAGGCAGCGTGGGGAATGTCGGGCCCAGGCTTTCGAAATACTTCTCCGGGTGGATGATCTGTTGCGTGGAAACCGGAGCGCGCCGGAAAATCTCGGAGAAACCCTCGTCGCCGTCGCGGGCAATCACTTCGTTTTGAAACAGCATGCCCTCGGTATAGGGAAATAACAAAGTGAGCCTGAGGTACAGCGGCGCCTGATCGAAAACCGGGAACTGCCCGCTGGCCTGGCTCATGCGGCTCATCAATTTTGCGAGTTCCGGCGCCTTCTTCAACGACTGTCCGAGCCGGCGGGCGAGGTACTCGGACATCAGCCAAGTCGCTTGTCCTTCCATGACGGCCATGCGCGCGGTGGCCCCGTCGTCGCTCTTACGGCCCTGGCGGATGTATTTCCCCAGATTGAAATTCTGGTCGGCGATGGCGTGCGAAAGTTCATGCGCGAGCACCGGTTCCTGGCTCTCCGGCGAAGTGGTTTCGGTGATGAAGAGTTTCTTGCGGTCGTAATCGTAAAAAGCGGCGGCCTGTTCCGTGAGCAGATCCACCGTGTTTTCGGCCAGGTTGTAATCCGGGGGGACCAGCCCGAATTTCTTCAGCGTCAACTCCTCGGCGCGCAGCTCTTCCGGCGAGGCCACTTCCTTGACCCGTTTCCTGAGAAAGTCGTTGACCTTTTCCTTGGTGATGAAGTCGCAGGGAACGGCATGATGGAGCTTCATGCCGGAGATGGCGGCGAGTTCGGAAGCGATCTTGCCCGCCTGGCCGCAGAGCTCCGCGGCTGCGGGAGATTCGGCCCGCGCCCCAGGGCAGACCAGGAGGCAGGCCAAAATGGCCAATAGCCATGAGGTTCGCGTATCACGAAACACCGCGGTTCCTCCTTAGAGACCAGCGGAACGCCGCAGCGGAAATCAGCGCCAGCAACCCGCCCCCGGCTACCGCGGAGCGCGCCCCGAAACGGCCCGCCAGTGCGCCGGCCGCCAGACTGCCAAAGGGCGCCAGGCCTACAACGCACATACTATACAGCGCCATAATGCGGCCGCGATATTCATCGGGGATCATCGTTTGAATTGTGGTGTTGGCCGAAGCGAGCTGCCGCATCCAACTATAACCGGTCGACAACATGATGGCGAGCGACAGATAGAAGGATGGAGAGGCTGCGAAGGCGAGAGCGCTCGTGCCCAACAAAAGGCCGCTATACGCGATCACCTGGGATAGGCCGGAGACCTGCGTGCGCCGCGCCAGCCCTAGTGTGCCCACCACCGCCCCCACTCCCATGGCGGCCATGAGAAAACCCAACCCCTGCGATCCGCGATGAAAAATCTGGTCCGCGAAAAAAGGAGCCAACACCAAAACGGGAGTGCTGGCCAGGGTGGTGGAGCCCAGGGTTGCCAGCATGCGCCGGACGGTCGCGTGGCCCCAAGCATAGCGCAGGCCATCCACGAGATGTCTCCAGGGGGAGTCTTGGGCCCGGCGCTCAAAGGGCGGCAGCCGCATTGCCAGAAGACCCCCGATGACCGCAAGGAAACTCAAACCGTTCAGCAGGAAGCAGACGCCTTCCCCAAGAGCCGCCACCAGAACTCCGGCGATTCCCGGGCCTACGCCGCGCGCGGCATTGAACACCGCGGAGTTTAAGGAGATCGCGCTCAGCAGGTCGTCCTTGCTCGTCATTTGAATCAGCAGGGATTGCCGGCCGGGGATATCGAATGCGTTGATTGCTCCAAGCACGACCGAGAGCGCCAGGATGTGCCAGACCTGCACCCGCCCGGAAAGCGTGAGCGCCGCTAACACAAATGCTTGTAGCATCATGAACGTTTGGGTTAGTACCACAAGCCGGTGGCGCGAAAACCGGTCGGCTGCCAGGCCCCCGAGAGGTCCCAGGGCAAAAACCGCCACCTGCGAGCAGAACCATGCCGTACCCAGCAGCAATTCCGAATGCGTGAGCCGGTACACAAGCCAGCTTTGCGCCACGGTCTGCATCCAGGTCCCGCTCAGCGAGACGATCTGGCCGCCGATAAACAGTTGGTAGTTCCGGTGGCGCAGGGCACGGAAGCTATGACGCAGTGTGCCTGGAGCCGTCTCGGTCAGAAGTTCGGGCGCGGGAAGGGGAGTGATCTCAGGATCTGTTCTGGTCCCTGGAGCGGACATCCGATCTTTTCAGCATACGGCGCGGTACAATAAGAGAGCAAATTTCCAAGGACGGAAAAAACAGGAGTAAGCGATCTTGGCGGACGAGAAATTGTATCAAGCCGAATATCTCGGCAGTGGAACTTTTGTTATTCGCAAGCCGAAGCGAAAACCGCACAAACGGCGGCAAAGCCAATTGAAAAATCCGCAACGCGGTTCTCGAAAATAGGAGAGTCGGCCGTTAGTGCCGGACGCGCCTCTCGGCGAGCAGAAGACGAAAGAGACCTTCCAGCGCCGCTTTCTGGATTACAAAAGCCCCGACAAAACTTCCCATCAGCGTTACTGCAATTACGACGCTTTCCATCGCTTTCTCTCCTGGCTTTCTGATGTGCAATCGGACTGCCAGGTTGCAAGAGAGGGAATCCGGCAGGGGCGGGGGGCGCTCGCTTTGGAGCGGTGCGGGTTTGGGGAAGGATTCAGGTCTGCAGTTGGATCGACAATGGACCGAACTCCCTCTTGCGGTCTCAAAGTAACCGGCGGACAAGCTGCACTCTTTTTTTCACGCCTGTAACTCCTTGAGAACGCTTACAAAAAAGTCCAGAGAAGGCCGTGATCGAGTGTTCGCGCGCGCGCTGGGTTTCGGCCGCCGAATATTGTGTTGCGGGCGCCAGTGTCTCACAAACCGTTGCAGCCCCTGGATTTTCTTCTGGGGATTCATTAACGCACCTGATATAATCGATGGTTTCAAAGCCACTCAGATCAATGCCTCTGAAGCCTTTCGCCCGGAATACTGATGGTGTGGAGAGGAAGATCTTTCTACTGAAACCGCGCGGGTTTTGTGCCGGAGTAGTGCGCGCGATTGACGTGGTAAAAATCGCTCTTGACTTGTACGGGCCGCCGGTCTACGTGCGTAAAGAAATCGTCCACAACAAACACGTTGTGGAGGAACTGCGCAGCGCGGGCGCGGTCTTCGTTGAGGAGCTCGATGAAGTCCCGCATGGCGCGCGCGCCATATTCAGCGCGCACGGAGTTGCTCCGCTGGTGCGCCGGCAGGCGAAAGAGCGGCGTCTGGAAGTGATTGACGCCACTTGCCCGCTGGTGACGAAGGTCCATCTGGAAGCCGTGAAGTTTGCGCGCGAGGGCTACAGCATCATTCTGATCGGCCACAAGGATCACGATGAGGTAATTGGCACGCTCGGCGAAGTGCCGCAATGCAGCTATCTCGTCGAGACTGTCGAAGATGTCGACCGGCTGACGGTCCCGGATCCTGTGCGCGTGAGGTATCTGACGCAGACCACGCTCAGCCTGGATGAGACACGGGATATCATCAACCGGCTCAAGCAGCGATTCCCAAAGATTCAGGGCCCTCCGGCGCAGGATATCTGTTACGCCACCGAAAACCGGCAGATGGCGGTGAAAGCCATATCCGAGGCGATCGATTTATTGCTGGTAGTTGGTTCGCAGAACAGTTCCAATTCGAAGCGCCTGGTGGAGGTGGGGGAGGGATTCGGAGTCTGCTCCTACCTGGTAAACGATCGGAGCGATGTAACCGTATCCTGGTTGGAAGGCGTAAATAATGTTGGGGTGACCGCCGGCGCCTCGGCGCCCGAGCACCTGGTTCAGGAGCTGATCGGGTTTTTGCGAGACCACGGCTTCCGGCAGATGGAGGAAATCGAAATGGTGGATGAAGACGTCAGGTTTTCTCTACCGGCAGAGCTTACCGTCGCGATCCGATGAGTGCCAGAGCACAGATCGAGAGCAGTCTCGAATCTGCCGCCCGGCAGGCGATCCGCCGCGCAGCCGCTTATCTGGCATCTCTGCAAGCCGCCAACGGCCACTGGTGCGCGGAACTGACTGCCGACAGCACTCTGGAATCCGATTTCATCCTCTTTCAACTCTGGCTCTATCCGCCGCAGAATGGCGTGTGGAATCCGCCTGTCCGGCCGCTGATCGAGAAGGCCGCGCGGTCCATTCTCGAGCGGCAACTCCCCGATGGCGGGTTCAATATTTACGTCCAGGGGCCTTCCGAAGTAAGTGCGTCGGTAAAGGCTTACGTAGGGCTCAAACTGGCGGGTTTGGACGCCTCCGATCCGCGCATGCAGCGGCTCTGCCGGCGCATTCGCGAACTCGGCGGCATTCAGGCCGCCAACAGCTACGTCAAGATTAATCTAAGCCTGTTCGATCTTTATCCGCGGCAATACTGTCCGAGCATTCCTCCTGAAGTCATTCTGCTGCCGTTCGACTTTCTCTACCAGATGTCTTCGTGGACACGCGCGATTGTGGTTTCGCTCTCGCTGGTGCATGCCGCGAATCCACGCCGTCCGTTTCCAGCGGGGTTCACTTTAGAAGAGTTATGGCTTCCGGGCGTGAGTCCCGAGCCTAAGAGGGATGACGCGCTTTTCACGTGGCGAAACGCCTTTCTGGCGCTGGATGGCTTTTTGAAATGGTGGGAGCGGCGCGGCCTGCAATCGGTGCGGCGGAAGGCGATCGAACGAGCCACAGAGTGGATGGTCGAACGGCTGGATCATTCCGATGGTTTGGGCGCCATCTATCCGCCGATGATGTACTCCGTCATGGCGCTGGATGCGCGGGGCTATTCGGAAGATGATCCTCTGCGCGTAGAAGCGCTGCGGCAGTTCAACTCGCTCATGGTGGATGACGGCAACCGCTTCTTCTTCCAGCCCTGTTTTTCTCCGATTTGGGATACGGCCATTGCAACGTTCGCGCTGGCAGAATCCGAGCCTGATGCCTCGGTGCTGCGGCGCGCGGCCGACTGGATGCTGGCGAAGGAGATTCGGCGTAAGGGCGATTGGTCGCTGAAGCGTCCGAACACGGAGCCTTCCGGCTGGGCCTTTGAATACGCCAACGAGTTTTATCCCGATATCGACGACACGGCGATGGTGATGCTGGCCCTGAGCCGCGCGCAAGCAAGCGATACGGCTGCCCAAAAGGAATGCCAGGAGCGCGCGCTCGAATGGCTCCTGGCTATGCAATCCAAAGAGGGCGGCTGGGCAGCGTTCGATGCCGACAATAATTGGGAGTTCCTGAGCGCAGTTCCGTTCGCCGATCACAATGCCATGTTGGATCCGGCCTGTCCGGATATCACCGGGCGCACGCTGGAGGCTCTGGCGGCGCACGGGTTGACTCGCGAGCACAATGCCGTGCGGCGCGGCGTGGAGTGGCTGATCCGCAACCAGCAGCCCGATGGGAGTTGGTATGGGCGCTGGGGCGTCGCCTATATCTACGGGACTTGTTTCGCGCTGCGTGGTCTGGCGGCGGCCGCAGAAAGTGACCGCGAGGCCCATATCCTGCGTGCCGGTGAATGGCTGCGCTCGATTCAGAACGCCGATGGCGGCTGGGGAGAGAGTTGCGCCAGCTACGATCAGGGCTGCTTCACTCCCGCCGCGAGTACGCCTTCGCAGACGGCGTGGGCCATTCTAGGCCTGCTGGCAGGCGGCGATTCGAACAGCATCAGCGTCCGCCACGGGATCGAATACTTGTTGGAAACCCAGGGAGCCGAGGGATGCTGGGAGGAGGAACTGGCGACAGGGACCGGGTTCCCTGGAGTTTTTTATTTGAACTATCACCTGTACAAAGATTATTTCCCCCTGCTGGCGCTGGCTTCGTTCGTGAAGCACGGCGCAATCTCGAATGGATAAACGACGACCATGAAATTCCCGCTCACGATGACAGCCGGCCTGGCCGGTTACATTATCAAGAACAAGATGCGCCCCCGGCCCGAGTGGCAGAAGACCGCTGCCCCCCAGGCCGATATTACTAATCCGTTCCGCATTCTGCCGTCCAAGACCGCCGCGAAACGGCAGCCGCATCCGATGATCAACAAGCGCTTTCCCATCGTGCTGATGCTGGAGCCGCTGCACGCGTGCAATCTTACCTGCACCGGCTGCGGCCGCATCCGCGAGTACGAGAACACGATCACCGAGCGTGTTCCCCTGGAGGAGTGCCTGGCCGCAGTGGATGAATGCGGCGCGCCAGTAGTCTCGATTTGCGGTGGCGAACCCATGATGTATCCGCAGATCGGGGAACTGGTCAAAGGAATTCTGGAACGTAATCGCCATATTTACCTCTGCACCAACGGTATGTTCGTGCGAAAGCGGCTGCGTGAGTTTCAGCCCGACAAGCGCTTCTATTTCAACGTGCATCTCGACGGCATGGAGAAGACGCACGATTTGTGCGTCGAAAAGGAAGGCGTTTTCCGCGAGGCGATCGAAGGGATCAAGGCTGCCAAGGCCGCGGGCTTCCAGGTCTGCACCAATACCACGGTCTATAAAGAAACCGACATGCGGGAGATCGAAGAACTGTTCGAATATCTCAAACAGTTCAACGTGGACGGCCACCAGATCGCTCCCGCCTACGGCTATTCGGCTGTGAACGACCGGGAAATCTTCATGACTCGCGACGATATCTACGAAAAATTCAAGGATATCGATCGCATTGCCCGGAAATACGCAGTGCGGCAGACGCCGTTGTACATGGATTTCTTAAAGGGCGACAAGGATCTTCCATGCACCGCGTGGGGCAATCCGACCTACAACGTAAAAGGCTGGAAAGGCCCCTGCTATCTGATCACCGACGGGCACTACAAGACGTTTGAGGAACTCATGACACAAACGCCTTGGGAGAGCTACGGACAGGGCAATGATCCGCGCTGCGAGCATTGCATGGTGCACTGCGGATATGAACCATCGGCGGCCCTCAGTATCAACGCCGGCGTCTCTGATAACTTGAAGATGCTGGCCTGGATGCTGCGCTAGCAATGCGAAGCGGGCCTATGAAACCCGTACTCGTTACTGGCGTATCCGGCTTCCTCGGCTGGCACGTTGCACGGGCGCTGAGAGAGCGCGGCTTCCCGGTTCGGGGCTTGGTTCGCGGCGGCAGCCGTGTGCCGGATCTCGATATCGAGTGCGTCGCGGGGGATTTGCGGGAGCCGGCTTCGCTCGCGCGGGCTGCCGAGGGTGCGAGCGATGTGTTTCACGTCGCCGCGGACTACCGGCTATGGGCGAAGGATCCGGCGGAACTGTACCGTTCCAACGTGGATGGCACCCGCAACCTGATCGAGGCGGCCAGGGCCGCCGGAGTCAGGCGGATGGTCTACACCAGCACAGTCGGGTGCATCGGCATTCCCCACGATGGAATCGGGAATGAAGACACGCCGGTCTCGCTGGCGGACATGGCTGGCGATTATAAGCGCTCGAAGTTCCTGGCCGAGCAAGTCGTGTTGGAGGCCGCGCGCGAAGGTTTCCCCGTCGTCGTTGTCAATCCTACTGCGCCCGTGGGCATCCACGATGTCAAACCGACGCCTACCGGACAAACGGTGCTCGATTTTCTAAACGGCAAGATGCCCGCTTTTATCGATACCGGACTGAATATTGTGGACGCGCAGGATGTAGCCGCCGGTCATTTACTGGCATGGGACAGGGGCCGCAGCGGGGAACGTTATGTTCTGGGCTCTGAGAATCTCACATTAGCTGAGATTTTGCAGCTTTTGGCGAAGATCACTAACCGCAAAGCGCCTCGGCTGAAGTTGCCGTACGCAGTCGCATATTGCGCTGGTGTTTGCAGCACGGCCTGGGCGGAGGTTACCGGCGTGCCGCCGCGTGTGCCGATTGACGCGGTACGGATGGCCCGCAAAAAGATGTGGGTCACCTATGAGAAGGCGCGCCGTGAACTGGGCTATCAACCGGCGCCCGTCGAAATCGCATTGCGGCATGCAGTGGAGTGGTTTCGAGGCGCCTGGCATGCTCCGGCGCGCGTGCCCGCGGCGTGATGCGGCTGTTATTTGTGGCTTCCGATCCGATGGAGTTTCGCGGCTTAGTGACTTGCATGGATAAACTCCGGAAAACGCAAATCCCGGTGGGTTGGGTGCGGCTGGGCGGATTGAATGGGCATGAGGCGATGCTGGCGGCTAACGGGGCCGGCTGGCAGCGGGCTGCTTCAGCCGTAGATGCGGCCTGTAGCACGTTCCGCCCGGATGTCTTGATCAGCACCGGTTTCTGCGGCGCGCTGGATCCGCGGCTGGCAATTGGTGATCCCGTGATCGGGACCTGCGTTATTGCGGCAGGCCGGCGCTTTCCTTCGGCTCCCTTTCAGCCGGGGCGTGCTGTCGCGACAGGGGCGGTTTGTTCGATCGATCATGTGGCGCGCACGGCGGAGGAGAAGCGCATCTTGCGCGCGCAGGGAGCCAGTATCGTGGAAATGGAGGCCGCTGGAGTCGCGGAGCGTGCGCAGGCGCTGGGTGTTCCGTTCTTTTGTGTCCGTGCCGTTACCGATCTGGCCGGCGAAGATATGGCGAACGATTTTAACGAGGCCCTCCGCCCCGACGGCCACTTCGGTACAATGCGTATTTTCAGCCATGCGTTGCGCCATCCGGTAACCCGATTACCGGAACTGATCCGGTTGCGCCAGCATTGTGAGCGTGCCGCTCGAACCCTGGGAGATTTTTTTGCAGACTGCCGATTTTGACGTCAGCGTCATACCTGTAACCATGCACGCCGCGGTCTATCGTGGGCAGAGCATGGTCAACGTCGAAGAAATTCCCACGCCGGCTATCGGTCCCGGGGAGATCCTGGTGCGCGTGGAGGCGTGCGGCATCTGTCACACCGACCTGAAAAAGATCGAGTACAACCTGCTCGATCCGCCGCGTGTTTATGGGCACGAAACGGCCGGCGTGGTCGCCGCGGTTGGCACCAGAGTGACGCGGTTTCGCCCAGGCGACCGCGTGGTCGCGTTCCACCATATACCCTGTGGGAATTGTTTCTATTGTCACCGGAAATTTTATGCGCAATGTCCGGTATACAAACGAGTGGGAATCACTGCCGGCTTCGAGCCCGCGGGCGGAGGCTTTGCGCAGTACGTCCGGGTGATGGATTGGATCGTCGAGAAGGGTGTGGAAAGAATCCCGGATGGAATTTCTTTCGAGCGCGCCACCCTGGTAGAACCGCTCAACACGTGCCTGAAGGCAGTCGTGCAGTGCGACCCCCAGCCCGAGGATTTCGTGCTGGTTCTGGGACAAGGCCCCATCGGCCTGATGTTTACCATGCTGGCTCGCCGCACGGGAGCATCGGTCGCGGTCACCGACACCATTCCGGAGCGGCTTACCCTGGCAACCGGGTGCGGCGCAGAACTTGCCTGCGACCCGCGTTTGACAGATTTGCCGGCGGAAATCAAGAAGCGCACCGGGGGGCGCGGCGCCGACCTGGTGATTGTGGCCGCGTCCGTTCCCGGGATCGTGCAGCAGGCGATCGCCAGTTCCCGGCCCGGCGCCCGCATTCTGCTGTTTGCGCAAACTTCCTCGGCCGAACGCATCGAAGCATCCGGCGCCGAGATCTGTGCCGAGGAGCGAACTTTGTTCGGTTGCTATAGTGCCTCGGTGGACTTGCAGCAGGAGTCCGCCGCTTTGGTGTTTTCGGGCGCACTGCCCCTGGACGAATTAATATCGCATCGCCTGCCGTTGGTTAAAATCCGTTCAGGTTTCGATTTGGCATTGCATCCTGGACCTAAATCGTTGAAAATAATCGTTCAGCC
>PSRJ01000074.1 GCA_003175985.1 Terriglobia bacterium | reverse complement strand
AGATGCAGTGTGCTCCGTATGGGCCGTGCCCGGACGATGGCTCTGGCTACCTTCCGCGCCCTCCTTTCTTCGCCTAACTGAAAAATCAGGTCGGCGAGCGCCTTCTCGGCAGTGTGATTGACCAGATCGGCCGCGGTCATGGGCGCGCTTTGATCCATGCGCATGTCCAACGGCCCATCCGACAAGAAAGAAAATCCCCTCTCCGGATCCGTAAGCTGATACCGGCTGACTCCCAAGTCGGCCAGAAGCCCGTCGACTTTGTCGAATCCGGCTTCCTGCACGGCATCGGCCAGGTCTCTGAAAAGCCCTTGGTGAAATCGAACCTTGTCCGCAACTGCGGCGGTGTTGCTGCGCGCCATCTCCAGCGACTTTGCATCGCGATCGTTGGCGATGACCACGCCTGTAGTGAGCCGCTCGGCGATCAGCTTCGTGTGGCCGCCCAGTCCCGCAGTGGCATCCAGATAGATGCCCGGCGGCCGGATCGCCAGCCACTCCAAAACTTCCGCGGCCATCACAGGGAAATGCATTCCGCATCTCAGTTCAACCCGGCCGCCTCCAGCTTGCTCACATCCTCAGCCGCGGTTTTGGAAGCTTCTTGCTTCCGCTCTTCGTACACCTTCTCGCTCAGCACTTCAATGCGTCCGCGATACGCGAACAGGCGCACCGGCTGGTTCTCGATTCCCAGTTCCCGGCGCAACTCCGGCGGAAACAGGATGCGGCCTTGCGCATCCATTTCCGACTCCGCTCCCAAGTCGGCCGCATTGAACGCCACATTGCGCGCGATCCGGGGATCGTCCCGGTAGCTGTCGAAAAACTTTTCGTTTCGCCGCCAGATCGCCATCGGGTATATTTGCGCTATGCGGCGGTCGAGACTTGTGACAAACAGCTTCTTTTCCCTCAGCGCCGCGAAAAACTGCTGGAAGGAGGCTGGCAGCTTCACCCTGCCTTTGTCATCGAGGCGCCCCGGGTACATCCCCCGTGGAGGCTCGACCATCAGCAACTGCTCGCCCGCGTCTTCCACTTTTAGTCCACTTTATGGCCATTTTTGAGCCACAACTAATAGTGTCACGACGACCTCGTTCATTGCAAGAAGTTTTTTCAGGAAGTGACTGAAATGGTTTGGGTTATTTTCCCACCAGCAGATCTACACTGATCGGGACACATACCACATATCGATCTTATGGCGAATATGAGGCGAAGAAACCGGGCCCCTTTATCGGAGCCCGGCGAAATGGCAGGGTACTACTGAATGGAAATCTTACTGCCTTGGCTGTACTGCGGGTTGGGATCGAGCGCCGTTACACCCACGGAAAGAACCACGTCGTTCCCTGACGGAGCGTTAGCAGGAACCACGAACGTCACTTCCCACACGCCGATCAACTCGGGAGCGAGTCGCGCATTCACCGCCCCGACGCCAGAATTGTTCACACCGACGACAATCTGATTGGGGTCGCTCGGCAGGATGTCGACGCCTGGAGTTGGAAGCGAACCCGAAATAGCGGACGGTTGGGTAGGTCCGCCTCCAGTGATGTACATACGGATCATCTCGCCTTTGCGTGCTGGATTTTGCAGGCTGACGAACGACCCATCGGGCCGCACCAAAATTGCCCGGCGCACTTTATCCGAATAGGGGATCTCGAAGATTCCAGGCGCGCCCGGGCGCACCGGAACAAACGGAATGTCCTTCGAGCCGCCGTTGATCGTGACAGTAACCGTATAGCTATTGGCAATGAGTTCACAAGGGACCTGGAATGTAATTAGCTGTTGCGCGCTGCTGCTGGTCACATTCAGGATTGGCGCCGCTACTGGTGTTGGCGCGGTCGCGCTGGCGAACGTTATTCTCACGCCAGTGTCCTGCTGGGTGGGTGCGGCAAACATATTCGGCGTTGCGGGCAAAGCGCTGAGGGCAGACCCGGTAACAATAGTGCCGACTCCACACGGGGAAAGCGCTGTTTGATTGGCGCCCGACGAGGCGAAGAATCCCGCTCCGTTCAAAATCGCCGAAATCGCCGGACCCAGCGGAATGACAGTCAATGCGAAGCTGGTGGAAACCGTTCCGACGTTAGCAGTAACCGTGGCGGCTCCGGGTGTGGCGCCCGCCTGGACGGCCACTTGCGCGCGGCCACTCGAATCCGTGGTTGCACTGGCGGCCGAAAGCGTCACCGGAACACCCGACGAAGAGAACTGCACGGTGATGCCCCCGGGACTCTGGCCCGCCGCAGTGGCAACTTGCACTACTAAAGCCTGTCCGAAGTTCGTACCGGCAGGCGCGCTTTGACCGGTACCAATCACCGGCGAGATGCCCGTGATTTGCACGTTCACGGTGATCGTGAAGGTCTGAGAAATGCCATTACTCGTGGTGGCCTTCACCTGAATCGTGCCGGCGGCTGAGGAATTCAGCGTCACAGCTGTCGATACCAGGCCGTTTGCGTCGGTGGTGCCTGTGGCAGGAGAAAGGTTCGCGGCGGTGGCGGGAGATACGGTCCAGGTTACTTGCTGGCCGCCCAAAGCGCTACCGTTCTGATCCACTACTTTGACCACCAGAGGCGCCGCCAAGGCTTGGCTGCGGTTTCCGCTCTGATTATTGCCGCTGATGATCTGCACTCCACCGGGAGTCGCAGGCGTAACCAGAATATTATAGGGGCCCAACTGGCTGAAGCACCCGGGTAGCCCTACTCGACCGGCGGCATTGGCGGGGTTTTGAATCACCGGCACACCCCCGAAACAGGCATAAAAGGGTCCTAATTGACCAGTCGATGGGACTGATCCGAAAACTGGCTTGCATGTCGCATTCCCGGTCGAGTCCGTCAGGACCGATCCCGGATCGGCGCCGGCGCCTGTCGCACATGAGATCGAAGCCGCGCCAGCTGGCACTGTATCCCCCGGGATGAAACGAACGGAGATGAATGGAACTGGCTTACCATCGACGGTAAACACTTGAGCCGTCAATGAAGTGCTGCTCGTCCCTCCAGTCGTCCCTGTGAATTGAAAGGGCACTGCGGGAGCGAGAATCAGAGGATTCAGGTTTTCAAAAGTGTTGAGTTGGGGGTTGGGAGACTGGGTAAGAACGAATGCGACCGCCTGGCCATTCGTCAAAGACGCAGTGATTCCGCTCTGAAGAAAGCCAAATCCTAGCGTAATACCGGCCACTCCGCCACCGTGATACGTATTGCAGGTTTGGCCGATAGCCGTGCACAGAGTAGCGGTTGCCGAAGTATCCGACCCGGTCGTGGTAGTGAGGGTATCGAGAAAGCCCTGGCCACTTGGATTAGTGGTGACCGTCCACGTAACTGTCGCGCCTGCTACCGGTTTACCACTCGCGTCCGTCACGCGAACGACCATTGGGTCGAACGTGTTATAGGAGCCCCCGAAAGCGCACCCGTCGCAGATGGCCTGCCCGTTCCCCTGCACGATAGCAATACTCTGAGCGAAAGCTGGATTCGCGCAGGCCAAGGCGAATACCATCACAGCAAATAAAGTAAGTTTGAATCTGATCAAGACGACCTCCTAACGACTACAAACAAAGTGGGATTCGAATGGACGCGGGGGAGAAACTGTAGTTTATCATCTCTCGCGCGCCAGCGCGAGTCAAAAAAAAAAGGGAGAGCCGAAGCTCTCCCTTTTTAGCTGGGGTGAAACAGCTCTTAGTGCGACAGACCCTCGCCACTGTTGCCAGCAGCAAAGTCCGTGTTGCTCGCCGACCGTCCGCCGGATAGGCCTGGATCGGGTATGGTCAGGGACAGATAGCCCATGGCCAGGTTTCTGGCCCCGACGTCGCTGACAAACGCGAAGCCATGAGCGAACTGGAAGTTGCAGACTGCGATCATGTAGCCCTGGAAATTCGGGGCCCGGATCGAAACCAGATCTGCGTAGGTCGTGGCCGTTGCGATACTCGCGGTCGTGAACTTGGGAACGCTATTCGCGCCGTACCAGTTCAGGTCGCAAGTGCCTGCTTGTGGCGTAGTGCCGAACGGATCGGTCGAGGTGTTCGAGATGGCGAGACCAGTATCGAAACCGAGCTGGTTCGTCAGGAACGGGAACAACAGAACCGTACGGCAGATGTTGATTTGAATTGCGGTTTTCGCCGTAGATGTATCGATGAACCGCGGGATCGGTCCGGAGCTGGCGCTTGTCACGGTGCTCGTCGGAGCGAAGCTCAGATTGACCGTGCCCGTGCCGGCGGCCGGACTGTTGGTACCGGGGCTGGCGGTGTACGAGACGAACGCCCCGAACCGGAACGTTTCGAGTTGGTCGGGGTTAGTGTTCAGCACTTCCCAGACTGCCGTTGCCGAACTGCCCGAGGTAGGAGTGATTTCTACCACCGGGAGCGCGATAACCTGGCCGAGGGCGTTAACGATGTTGACCACCGTCGTGCTCGCGGTTTGTCCGGGGAAGCCGCTCACGTCGGAAACAGTTTCACCTGTTACCAACTGAGCAAATGCAGTCGTGGAGGTCGACGCCGGCTGAACACCGCCGTTTGCCGATCCCGCGACCGCCGTCAGAGTGCCTGCGTCGCGAACAATGTTATACAGCGACACAAACAGGTGGACGCCTGCCGGGATGTTATTGAAGACCGCCTTGAGGCGCGTCCCAGCATCCGCCAAGCCTGGAGGTGTGGTCGCAGCCGTGAAGCCAGCGGCGATACCCAGCAACGCGGGATTAACCGTAAACGCAGACTCACCGTTATATACGCCGCCCGGTTTGTTCTGCACCAAGACGCCACTTTGGCCGCTCGTTTGGCCGGGAACCGTCGGATCGACCCTGGTCTTGAACGATGAGCCGAATCCTTCAGAGAAGCCTAAGATGGCCGCCTGTACAGCCGTATTCGATGTGGTGAATGCCGGCGCAAGCGAAGGCGATGGCTGTGTATTACACTGTCCAAACGCACCCGCCGAGGCAGACGATGTTGTTAAACCTGCCTGCACGAAGCCGACGATCGGAGTCGCTTGGGACAGAGGCAAGGCAAACGGGTTACCGGAGAGCAGCGAAGCCTGTACCGGAATCGAACCGGAAGCCGAACCACCGCCGATGCCATTTGCATTGACCCGAACGTTCGTGATACGGAGCACACGCGCTGCGCTTGTTCCGGGCGCCAGAATCGGAACGCCAAAGAAGGTGACTTGGTTTCCGCTCACGACACCTTGATATCCGTTGAACGCCAAATCACTCGCGGCAACAGGGCCTGTCGCTGGATTTACAGCACCAACGCTAGGACCGCTCGTGGCCACGGCAACGGGTGAAGTCCCAACTGCCACAATCTGTGTGTACGCTACGCAACCGGTCTGTGCCGTGGGGCAAACGCGGAGCGGGGCCGCCGGTCCCGTAGCCGGAATCAGTGGAACCAATCCGGAACCGGGCTCGTCGAGCAACAGGATCGCTTCCGACCAGTTGAAACCGTTGCCCAAAAGGCGGCTGGTTACCTGACTGGTCAGCGAAACCGTGACGTTTGTCTGCGGAACCAAGCCCCCCGCAACGGGGCTGCCGCCGGTACAGATGATCACGATATCGCCAACTTCTTCCGTGATCCCTTCCGCGCGGAGCGTGGGCGTGGGCTGGGCTTGCAAGGCGCACTGCAGCGTCTGGCCCCCGCCACCTCCCACCTGTGCGCTAGCTAGGCCCGTAAACAGCGCGAGAATCGCTAGCGCAGTAATCCATCTGCGCAAATCTGCCATTTCCTTCTCCTTGTGAATTGCAAATTGAATCGGTCGAAGTTCTCTTCCAACCTGAGCCTCAAAGTCAAACCGTTCAGTTACCTAGGGAACTTCTCCGTGTCGGGCGGAGAGCTTTTTCCGGAAGCCGTGAAGACTGCCCCCGGACTACTGAAATCTTACCAGCCCCACGTCGTTTCGTATCAGTCAGTCTTCTGTGCAAGGCCGGGCAACAAACACAAAAATTGCAGACTAAAGCAGACGCGGTAAACTAATACATAACTGATCGCCCGCTCGCCTGTCAAGAGAAATTCTTTACCATCAACAGGAAACGGAAAATTTCCACGCCTTCGCTTGATCGCTGCTTCAAAAACTGGTGCGATTAGACCATGACTTGCAGCCCACAGTCAACAGTTTCCCGTCGAACGGGGCGCTTTTTTGGAGTTTGGGATGTGGGGAAACACCTGAATTCCCAATATGTACGTCGTCGGACTCTGCCACACCCCTAATTTTCAGACTCTACCCTATATATAGCGCCTGTCTGTGAGCTTGCCCTCAGTGCTTCGGCATCCTGCGGCGATACCATCTGGTTGGGAGAAAACCGATGGCAGCTACGGGCGGTGATATCTTAATTGATTCGATCATGGACTGGGGAGTCGAGGTAGTTTTCGGGCTTCCAGGCGACGGCATTAACGGAATAATAGAAGCCCTCCGCAGACGTCAGGACAAAATCCGATTCATCCAGGTGCGGCACGAAGAAGCAGCAGCCTTCATGGCCTGCGCTTACGCGAAATATACTGGCAAACTCGGATGCTGCCTGGCTACCTCCGGTCCTGGCGGTATTCACCTGTTGAACGGACTGTACGACGCCAAAATGGACAGCCAGCCAGTGTTGGCGCTGACCGGCATGCACTACCACGACTTGATCGGCACCTTGGCGCAGCAGGACGTGGAACTCGACAAGCTTTTCGCGGATGTGGCGGTCTTCAGCCAGCGCGTCATGAGCCCGGAGCATGTCGAAAGCCTAGCGGACCTGGCTTGCCGCACCGCATTGAGTTACCGGCAGGTGGCGCACATCACTTTCCCAACCGACCTCCAGGACAAAGAAGTATCTAACAGGGAACGGTCGAAGCGCAATAGGCCCCATTTCACCTCCGACACATGGGCCGAACCCGGCCACACTCCCCAAGAGGCTGCCGTGCGCCGGGCGGCGGAGGTGCTCAATGCGGGATCCAAAGTGGCCATCCTGGCGGGAGCTGGGGCGCTCCACGCCACTGATGAACTGGAACGGGCAGCCGAGGTGCTGGCGGCTCCGATCGTCAAGCCCTTGCTCGGCAAGGCTGCCGTCCCCGATGACAGTCCGTACACGACCGGTGGCATCGGCCTGCTTGGCACTAGGCCTTCGCAGGAAGCGCTGGAGTCCTGCGACACACTCTTGATCGTGGGGACTTCGTTTCCGTACATCGAGTTCTACCCGAAGCCCGGACACGCCCGCGCGGTGCAGATCGAGAGCGATCCCAAGCGCATCGGATTGCGATATCCGGTAGACGTAGGCCTGGTAGGGGACAGCAAGCGGGCCCTCGCGGAGCTGCTGCCCCGGCTACGCCGCAAGGAAGATCGCAGCTTTCTGGAAAACGCACAAGCGGGGATGAAAGACTGGTGGAAGCTGATGGAACAGCAGGGCACGCGCCCGGATAAGCCGATGAAGCCCCAGGTCCTCGCATGGGAGTTGGGAAAGCGACTTGCCGATAATGCCATCGTTTCCTCCGATTCGGGCACCAATACCACGTGGTTTGGCCGCCTCATCCCAGCCCGCCGCGGGCAGAAATTTTCCTGCTCGGGGAACCTCGCCAGCATGGCGTCAGCGTTGCCTTACACGATCGCCGCCCAGGTGGCATATCCTGAGCGCCAGTGTGTGGCATTCCTGGGAGACGGAGGCTGTTCCATGTTGATGGCAGAATTGGCCACCGCGGTCAAATACAAGCTTCCGATCAAAGTCTTCATCGTGAAAAACAACTCCTTGGGCCAGATCAAATGGGAGCAGATGGTATTCCTGGGGAACCCCGAATATGGCGTGGACTTGCAGCCGATCGATTTCGCGATGGTGGCGCAGGCCTGTGGCGCGAAAGGTTTCACGATTGAGGAACCGGGCGATTGCGGGCGCATCATCGAGCAGGCATTGTCGGTCCAGGGACCTGCCGTCGTCGAAGCCAATGTCGATCCGTACGAACCGCCGCTCCCAGCTAAGGTAACTATGGAGCAGGCCGCGAAATTCGCGGAGTCGCTCGTCCGCGGCGAACCGAACCGCAGCAAAATCGCACTGACGGTTTTGGAAGACAAAGTAAAGGAACTGGTATAGAGCTTAGCCCACGACGGCTTCCGCCAGGTGCGGCTGATACGTGCAGCGCGGGTCTTCCGCGAGATAGTCGCCAGTGAAGGCGTACGCACGCGACCGGGATCCGCCGCAGATCTTCTGGTATTCACAGATGCCGCATTTGCCGACGCGCTGCGACGGATCACGCAGCGTGCGGAACAGGTGTGAGTTCTGGTAGATGTCCACAAGGGAATCGCGGCGAACATTGCCTCCGGTAACCGGGAGGAACCCGGCAGGGAAGATTTCGCCCGTATGGGAGATGAAGACGAACCCTTTGCCATCGCTCACTCCGGACGTTCGCCAGGCAACGCCCTTGGCATTTTCGTTCTCCGTAATCCCGTGTTCCGCCTTGATGCGCTGCGCCACGTACCGGCGATAGTGCATGGCTTCGGTCGTCTTGATGCCGAAGGGAGCCGTCTTCGAAAGCTCGTACATGAATTCGAAGACCTTCTCGTACTCGGAGCCTTCGAGATCGTCGCCCTTCTCGGCTCTGCCGGTAACAATCAGGAAAAAGAGACTCCACATTTTCGAGCGCACTTCGTTTACGATCCCGGCGATTTCGGGCAGGCGGTCCATGTTACGCCGCGTGACCGTCGTTTGAAACTGGGTGTCCAGCCCGATGTCGCGGGCGTGCCGCAGCGCGAACATGGCGCGATCGAAAGTTCCCGGTATACCGCGGAAGTCGTCGTGGGTCGCGGAATCGGGGCCATCCACGCTGATGGCCATCCGAGCGATGCCCGCGGCCTTGAAATTGTCGATCGCTTCGGCGGTCAGGAGCGGCGTGGCGCTCGGGGTTACATTCGTACGCAGACCAATATCCACGCTGTAGCGGATCAGATCAAACAAATCCGGACGCTTTAGCGGATCTCCGCCGGTGAACACCATCAGCGGCTCCCCGAACAGCCGGATCTCCTCCAGCAGCCGATAGCCCTCCTCGGTTGTTAACTCGCCGGGGTTCCGTTCGGGTTGTGCGGAAGCGCGGCAATGTACACAGGCGAGGTCGCAGGACTGCGTCACTTCCCAGATGACCAGCATCGGGGCTTTTTCGAAATTCATGGAGGTCTCCGATCTAAAAGAAAGCCGGTTGCATTTGCGTGGCCATCCACAGCTTGTTGCAAAATCGGGGGAAATTCAGGTCTGCTTATCATTTCGGCAAAGCGCTATGGGGCAAATCACCCAATCCGCGAGCCGTTATCAATGGATAACGCCCGGCTGCTGCCCAAATTCCAGGTATTTCTCGCAGGACCCGGCCCCTACAATGTGGGGGAAACGATGACCGAAACTGCTATTGACGTCGCTATGCTGGAATCGTGGAGCGCGGCCCAGTGCCCCTTCACGATTGCTTATTCACGGCAAACGCTGGACGACATTCGCCTATCCGCGGTGGACGCTTTCTCCTCGCTGCCGGGCGGAGGAACCGAAATCGGCGGCGTGCTGCTCGGGAAATACGAAAACGAGCGCCTCACGATTACGCAACATCTGCCACTCGAGTCCGAACATGCATTCGGTCCGTCGTTCACCCTTTCGCCAAAGGACCAAACAGGACTCGAAGAACTGCTCGATGCGGCGCGCAGGAATTTTAGCGATTTGCAGCCGGCGGGCTGGTATCACTCGCATACGCAGAGCTCCATCAGTCTTTCTCAAGCCGATCTGGACCTCCACAAGCGATTCTTTCCCGAGGCGTGGCAGGTGGCGCTGGTAGTGCGGCCATCGCCAGGGGGATCTACACGCGCCGGTTTCTTCTTTCGGGAACGTGATGGCATCATGCGGACAGAATCCAGTTATCAGGAGTGGGTACTCGACGAGCCGGCTATCGGCCAGTTGCCCGCCGGGATGCCCCCGAGCAGCCCGATGCCGATGGAGGAGTTGCGCGTGGCCGGACCGGTCATCACATTGCCGGCAGTCGCCGAAGCTTCTGCGCCCGCGATCACACCGACACACGAAACGCGCTCGCTCGAGCCTGAAGTGCCGCCGCCCCCGCCCGCTCCCGAGTTCCTGGAGCTGCCGGTCCGGCGTCCTCGTCCGCGGATCGGAGTTGTGGCCGCCTCGGCCGCAGTCCTGGCTTTGGCCGCCGCGGCCTATCAAACCCGCGCAAATTGGCTGCCCCGCCATGCGGCTTCGGCGCCACCTGTGGCGCGAACTCAGAGTAAGCAGCCCGCTCCACCGCCTGCCAAGCAAGCTGCGCATAAGGAAACCGGAGCCTCAAAGCCCGCTGTACCTAGCGCGCAAAAACCGCCGGCGACTCCAGCGCCGCCCTCCGCGGAAGCAACCCTGCGGAAGCAGGCGGCCGAACTACAAAAGAAAGCCGCGGAATTAACTCAGCAAAATACCGACCTGCTGAAGGTGAACGCGGAACTACGAAACCAGAAGGACGAGTTGACCAAGCAGACCGCCAAACTAAGAACGGAGCTTGCCGCGCAAACGGCACGCAGCAGAGGCCTGCAACAACAGTTCGATCAACTCCGGCAACAGCAGCAGCGCAGACGCCTCGCGAACCAGACGGCCGCTCCGTTGCCATAGGCGCGTCCTGTGGGCTAAGTCTGATAAGGACGCATCGTATGCGGGTCGAAGGCCCAATGAAACTCGAGTTCGTACGCCAGGGATTTGGCAAGGCCGTCAAGATCGGGGAAAAGCGTCGCATGTGTGATGTTCATGCGATACAGCTCGCGCATCCCCACGTCGCGAACGGAATTGGCCAGCACCAGCTTCGCTAACACGTTGTTGGGATCTTCCGGAGACACGATCTCTTCCACCGGAACATCGAGCACACCGGGAACCGCAAAAGTACCGGACTGGGCGATGAGGCGGCTATTCATTGTGTGCGGTTCTCCCATCCAGATAAAGCGGCGGTTGCCTTTCAGGAAGTAGCGGCGGAAATTGCCGTCCACCCTGGGGTCCATGCGAACCCGCTGCGGCGCGCGGCTGCTATCGATGCGCGCCGGGTTCATCGCCCACACCACTCCGTCGGCCACCGTACGCTCCAAGGCGAAGAACGCAGCTACGTATGGCGACCACGTGAAATCGATGAGGCGCGTGGGCGCACCATGGTGCTGCATCAGGGCCAGCCACTGAAAATCGTCATCCGGCTCGGGGGGCTTATCCAGAAACTGATGGGCTTTGCGCTTAAAAATGCGCAAAATCCGGTTCTCCTGGTCGGGCCAGGCCTGCCGGGCCACGGCAAAGTTTTGGAGATAGCGGGAAAGTGAGCTGTACAACGGCCACCGCTCATCGCGCTCCCCGCGAAACGCCCAGTTGGAATAAGGCGCGCTGGTGATGATCTTCAAAAAGTCATCCCAGGATTCGAGGCGGACCGTACAATAGGTTCGCCCCGATCGCTTGCGGGCTGGCATCTTTCTATTGTCTACATAGTCAAACGCTCCGTCTTCGCTGTAAGCACCATCACTGCCCGTTGGGCGAGAACACGCGCCTTGTCCCGAAGGTAGCCAGCCAGTCCAGGTTGGATTTCAAGGCCCAGTTCGAGCCTGCCGGAGGCAACCAGTTAGCATCGAACTTGTCGTTACAGCCCCCCACGTCGATATAGCAATGGTCCGCATTGCCATCGGTCACCTGAGAGTTCTGAACCAAGTACCAGCCGGCTCCGCTGCCGCTGGGATCCCAGCATTGGTAATTGCCATCCGGGCAAGAAAACCCACTGACACTCTGGACACTGGACTGGGTTCCGAAGGAGGGGTCGGCCTGGCCGGTCACCACAGTCAGCCGGTTGGCAGGAATCGCGGTATTTTGCTTGCCCATGCATGCCGTAAGATCAATCGGCAAGATTGCCTTGTTGTAGGCGCCAACGCTCAATGCGTACGCAGCCTTGACATTGGGCGCGTAGTTTCGCGCGATGACGGCCAGCATTCCCCCCTGGCTGATGCCTGAGGTGACAATCCCCGCGGTGCAGTTCGCTTTCGATAACGCGCAGAGCACACCCACGGCACTCGTAGACCGGGATGCGTCGAACACGCCCTGTGTGCGCGGAACGTACGATGGACAGGTCTGCTGGCTCTCCGTGTTGTTGTACTGTACGCTCGCCGCCAGAAAACCACGCTTGGACATCTCGGAAACGAACTGCATTGACAACGGGTCGGTATACACCTCATAGCTGCCGGGTGTCCATATAAAAACCGGGTAAGGACCCGGACCGAAGACGTTAGAATCCGGCAGTTGATAATAAATCGGCGATGATAGATCGAAATTCGAAGTGGAGGGATTGTATCCCGTATAAGTTGCGGAATAAGCACGCCGGCTATTCCCCGCTTGCGCGGACGAGCTAACTATAGTTAGCATCAGCGATACCGCGCAAGTAACTAGACGCAACAGGCTCATAACCAACGTATCGGCCGGGGTGACAAAAGCCTGATCCGCGGTTGGTAGTGCCCGCAGTACTTCACGGTACTTCCGTAACTTTTCCCGCCGATTGGCACGCCGCATAATCACTTCACGACGGTTTATTTGAGGACTAATCCAGGAGACCGATGATGAAGAGAATCGTTCAGACAAAGCCGCTGATGCCGGTATTCAACGCCCCCCTTCCGCCGCTCGAGCCTTTTCAGCGTTGCCGGTGCGGAAAGTGCCGGGAGTGCATCGATAACGAGAAGTGGGATCGGGTATTCGCCAAATACGAAATCCCGGAAGATCGGTGGGAGACTAAGGGATTTTTTCAGTCCACCTTACGGGGATGGTAGGAATCAGCGCGAGATCTCTTCCAGGGCAAGGTGCCGGGTGCGGGGACCGAATCGGCCGATGACCGCGATCATAATCGCCATGGCGCCGGCGATGAACAGGGCCACACCGGCCGCGCCGCCTTCCTTCAAAAAGAAGCCGATTAACAGTCCGGCAAACGCCGCACTTAAACGGCTCCACGCATAGACGAATCCGACGGCTCGCCCGCGCACGCGGGTCGGGAAGATCTCACCCTGGTAGTTATGGAAGGCGAATGACATCCAATTGTTCGCCAGGGTCACCAGAACGCCAAACGAAATCACGGCGATCGCGTTTGCCTGCCGCGCGAACAGGAACATGAACACGCCGATGGCGGCGCCCGCGGACACGATCTGCCACTTCCGCTCCATGCGATCCGCAATCCATATCCCCAGGAGCGGACCGGCGGGATTGGCGATGGCGATGAGGAATGCGTATTCCAGGCTGGTAGTCACGCGGATTCCTTTGGCAATCAACAGCGTCGGCACCCAGGAACCGAAGCCGTAGAATGCGATGGTTTGCAGCAGATTGAAGACCGACATTACCGACGTGCGCCGGCGATAAGGCGGGCGAAACAGTTCAGCAAATGTACTGGCGCGGCGTTCCGTTTCGAGAGCGGGCTGGAGCGCCGGAAGCGGCAGAGCGATATCGCGAGCGACCGACTCCTCGATCCGCGATAGAATTTTGTCCGCTTCCGCCATCCGCCCATGCAGCGCCAGCCACCGGGGACTCTCGGGAAGACCGCGCCGCAGCCACCACACCAGCAGCGCGCCGGCCGAGCCGGTGAGCGTGACCCAGCGCCATCCCGCCATTCCCCAGGGTTGCCGGGGCACCAATAGCCAGCCGAGTAACGCGACCAGGGGCACCGCACTAAACTGAATCGACTGGCAGAACGCGAAAGCTTTTCCCCGCGTGCGCGGAGGAACGATCTCCGGCAGGAAAGTGTCGATCGTAACCTGTTCTAGACCTACGCCGATGCCGGCCAGAAAGCGCCATAGGTCTACCCCTTCAGCCGTGTTCTGAAATGCCATGGCGGCGCTCGCCACCGAATACCACGCTAGCGAAAAAATGAAAATCGACCGCCGGCCGAAGCGATCGGCAATGAAGCCGAAGCCCATGCATCCCACAAACATTCCAGCGAAAGTACAGAAGACGAAGAAGCCCACGCCATTGACGCTGAACATGGTGGGCGTGGCCGCCGCGAAGATGCCGCTCGATACCAGCCCGGGGGCGACATAAGCGGTGAGAAACAAATCATAGAACTCGCAGGCGCCGCCCAAAGCGAGCAGTGTCACCAATCGTAAGAGCGTCCCCGAGAACGGTAGACGATCCAGCCGCGCCGCAATAAGGCTGGATGCCGGAATGCGGCTCGCCGGATCAGGAAGGCTCACTGGACACCGCGCGGCCGTGCGCCTGCGCTAACGGCGCTTGTTCCAGTTCGGCAAACAGCGAATAAGCAACCGGAGTGATCAACAGAGTCAGCAGCAGGCACAGCGATTGACCCCCGATGATCGTCAGTGCAATCGCGGAGCGCTGCGCGGAACCGGCGCCGATTCCCAGCGCCGTGGGGATCAAACCGGCGACGATCGAAAGAGTTGTCATCAATATGGGGCGCAGGCGGACATGGTTTGCCTGCACGATCGCCTGGCGAATGGGCACGCCTTGCGCGCGCAGGCGGTTGGTGTAATCGACCTGCAGGATGCCGTTCTTTTTTACAATTCCGAGCAGCAGAAAGACTCCCAGCGCACTCCACAGATTGAGCGTGCGATGCGTGATCCATAGAGTCAGCAGGGCGAAAGGAATCGAGAGCGGCAGACTCAGCATGATCGTGAACGGATGGAGGAAGCTTTCAAACTGCGCCGCCAATACCATGTACATGAAGATACACGCGAGCAGGAAGGCGATGACGAGGCTGCGCGTGGTTTCATCCAGGATTTTGACGGTGCCGGTGAACTTCACGGAATAGCCGGAATGTGGGACGGTCTCGAGCACAGCACCGATCTGCCGGACGGCCGAGTCGAACGGCAGGGTGGGTTCGTTGTTGGCGGTCAAAGCCACCTGAAACTGGCGGTTGTACCGGTCAATTACGGTGGGACCGACGCCGCGCTCCAGCGAGGCAATGTTATCCAGCCTGACCTGACCCGCCTTCACCGAGGGAATCATGAGACGGGAGAGGATCTGGGGATTTCTCTGTTGCTCGGGCAGCAATTGCATCGTGACGTCGTATTGTTCGGCGCCTTCCTTATAGGTAGAAATGCGATCGGTGCCGGCGACCATGAGGCGGACGGCATTGGCCACGTCGGCAGCACGCACTCCGAGATCGGAGGCGCGCTGGCGGTCAATATGCACCTGAAGCTCGGGCGTGTTGAGATTGACTTCGGCGCTGACATCGACCAGCCCAGGCACTTTGCGCAACTCCGCGGCGGCTTGCCCGCCGATCTCGGCGGCACGGAAGAAATCGGGGCCGAGGATCAGCGGGCGGATGGTTCCATAGTCCAGGCTGCTGCCGAGCACCGAGGGCAGCAGGACTTGGGCGCGCAGATCTTTGAAGGCCGGCTCGGCAAGAATCTTCCGGATCTCGCCGGCAGCTTGGCTGCTCGAAAAATCGCGCCGGGAAACATCGCTGAGCCGAATATATAACTGGCCATGGTTATCCTGATTGACGACACTCGCCCACACGAACTGCACGCCGCGGTTCCGCTCGATCCGTTTTCCCAGCTCGGTGGCAATATTGGCCGTACCCTGAAGCGAAGTCCCCACCGGAGCATCGAAGACCGCTGTCAATTCGCTTTGATCGTCCGCGGGAATGAAGTCGCGGCCTACCAGTGAATTCAGCGGGAACGTCACAGCGAACGTTGCCAGCGCCAGGATGATCACGATGGCACGATGGTTGAGAGACCACTCCAGGATTCGGCCGTAGCCGGCGTCGGCCCAACGAAAAAGCAGGTTCTCCTTCGAAGTGTGAGACTGCGCGCCGGGCGGTCCGCTGCGACGCTTCAATAAGCGGGAACAGAGCATCGGAGTGAGCGTGAGGCTGACCAGCAACGAAACGATCACCGCAAATGCCATGGTCCAGCCGAATTCGTTCAGATAACGCCGCGCATAGCCGGTGGTAAAGGCGATAGGCACGAAGATGATGACCAGAGAGAGCGTGGTCGCCATCACGGCCAGTACGATTTCCCTGGTTGCGGTAATGGCAGCTTCTTTCGGCTCGAATCCTTTTTCCTCGATGTAGCGTACGATGTTCTCCAACACCACGATGGCGTCATCGATGACGATGCCCACCGCGAGCGTTAGCGCCAGCAACGTCATGTTGTTGAGCGTGAAATTCATGACCCGCAGCAAAGTGAATGTAGCGACGATGGAGGTGGGGATAGCCACTGCGGCGATAAGAACCGAGCGCAGGTTGCGAATAAAAAAGAGAACCACGAGACTGGCCAGCAGGCTGCCGAACAGGAGATGCTCTTCGAGCGACGAGATGGACGCCTGTATGAAAGTGGAACCGTCGCGGATGTATTCGACGGTAGTTCCAGCCGGCAGCGTGCGTTTCAAATCCTGCAGTTTTGCTTTCGTGGCCTCGATGACCTGCAACGTATTGGTCCCGGTCTGTCGCCGCACGTCGAGCACCACGGCTTCCTTGCCGCGGATCATGTTCCACGTTGTAGGCTCGGCGAAACTATCCTCGGCCCGGCCTATATCACGGACGCGGACCGGCGTGCCATTGCGGTCGGCCACAATGATGTTGTTGAATTGATCGGCTGCCTCCACGCGGCCCAGCGTGCGCACGCCCATCTGAGAAGGCCCGCGCCGAATCGTCCCTCCAGGGACTTCCACATTCTGGTTTTGAATCGCGTCTTCCAATTGCCCGATGGTCACGCCATAGGCATTGAGCTTTTCGGCATCGGCAAACACGCGGATCTGGCGGATGCGGCCCCCCGTGAGAGCGATTTCGCCAACGCCATTCACGGTTTCCAGCGCGCGTTTGATCTGCTTGTCGGCGATCTCGGTAGTTTCGCGCAGGTTCCTGCCGCCGGCGATCAGGACGGAAAGCACGGGATCCGAGTCGGGATCGTCCTTGGCAATCGTCGGCGGGAGGATGTTCGGAGGGAGGAGCTTGATCGCGGCAGCCACCTTTTCGCGAACGTCCTGTGCCGCGCCTTCCGTATCCCGCTCCAAAACGAATCTGCAAGTGATCCGGGCATTCCCTTCGGACGCTTCGGAGATCATCTCGTCGAGGCCGCTCACGGAGCTGACCGCCTCTTCGAGCGGAAGAATTACCTGAGTGCTGACTTCTTCCGCGGTTGCTCCCAGAAGCTGCACGTTGACGGTGACTGTGGCGGGATCGGTTCGCGGAAATAAGTCGACACCGAGATCGCGGAAGGAGAAGATGCCCAGGACCAGCAGGAAGCTGATCAACATCAGGGCGAAAACCGGACGTTTGACACAGACCTCGGCGATCGACATGGAGCGGCTTCAGATAGTGTAGTGCACCGAACGAGCCAAGCGCGTAAACTACGCCAGATCCCCGGCCTCTTTGCGCCGGGTGCTTCCCATGCGCCGGCCGGTTACTAAAACCACCGCGATCAGGATGGCATCCACCAGGTACCGCGCGGTCTCGGGCAAGTGCAGGTTCGCCAGCAACGGATCCTGCAGGATCATGTCTCCCGCTACCTTGCCGAGGATTGCAGCACCCAGATAGATCAAAACAGGAAAGCGATCCATCAGATCGGCCAGCAGGTGACTGGAGAAGATCACGAATGGGATGCTGAGACAAAGCCCGAATACGATCAATCCCATGTGGCCGCCGGATGCGCCGGCAATCGCCAAAATGTTGTCGATCGACATCATGAGGTCTGCCAGTACGATGAACCAGATGACGCCCCAGAAGCGGCGCGGAGCCGGCGCCGCGTCCGGCGGATCGGCAGCATCGATCAACACCTTCACTGCGATCCACAGCACCATCAAGCCACCCGCGAGTTCGATGTAAGGAAACATCAGAATACGCGCCGCCACGGCCGTGAGCGCAATGCGCAACAGCACGGCGCCGGCCGCGCCGCAGACGATACCCAGGCGACGTTGCTCGCGCGGCAGCGCGCGGACCGCCATGGCGATCACCAGGGCGTTATCGCCCGCCAGCAACAAATCGATCAGAATGATGGAAAGACCGCTGATCAGAAAGTGTGCGGCAGGCATAGAGTCTCAGGCGCGCGCCAGCGGGTATCCCGACCAGTTCTTCAGACGCCGGAAGTAATTCCGTGCAACTCGGACATCTTTGAGGATCTGGGCTTTCAGGCTTTCGGGTGTTTCGAACTTACGCTCGTCGCGAACCCGGCACAGGAACTCGACGCGAATATGGTGCGGCTCCGGACCGTCTAGCGGGCCGAGCAGGAACGTCTCGATGGAGATCTGATCCTGGTCTCCGAAAGTGGGCCGGTATCCTACATTGGTGATGGAATCCCAATTGCGCCGGGCTTCCAAGTCGCTGGTGCGCGTGAGATAGACGCCGCGCGCGGGAATCACCTCGGCGCTCGTAGCCAGGTTCAGAGTCGGCACTGTCTGTTTTGCGCCTACTCCGTGCCCGCGAACCACTTCGCCTTCCAGCCCGTAGGGGTCTTGGAGCAGTCGCGCGGCCAGCGCCACACGCCCGGCCTCAATCGCCCGCCGAATGCTGCTGCTACTGGCAACGCGGCCGCGGCATGTGGCGGCGGGAACCACTTCCGTCCGGAATCCCAGCTTTTGCCCGAGTTCCGCCAGCACCTTCACATTGCCGGACTGCCGATGGCCAAAATGGAAGTTCTCGCCGACCAGCACCGCGCGCACGCCCAGCCGCTCTATCAGCAACTGGCGCGCAAATTCCTCAGGAGCGAGCTGCGCCACTTCCGGAGTGAACGGCAGAATCAGCACCTGTTCGATGTGTTCTTCCTCCATCAACTCCACGCGGCGCGCCACGGATGTGAGCAGGCGCGGGGCGCGCTCCGGCGCCACAATGCGCGTGGGATGCGGATCGAAAGTGAGAGCCGACGGCTTCCAGCCATGCTCGGCGGCCACTGCCACTACGCGCTTAAAAATACGGCGGTGGCCCATGTGGACACCATCGAAGTTGCCGATGGTAAGTGCGCTGGGGCTGAAATCGGCGGAGACTTCCACCAGGCTGCGATAGACTTTCACCGCGAACGCCCCTCCACCGTTAGCTCAAGCCCGTCATAGGCCAGCCGGACATGCGATGGGAGCAGGCTCTCCGCGCGCTCGTGCGAAAGATCGTGCGAGATGTGCGTGAAGAAAGTGCGCCGAGCGCCCAGGATTTCCGCCGTTTTCAGCGAGCGATCCACATGCGAATGCGTGGGGTGGGGTTTATAGCGTAGCGCGTCCAGAAAGAGCACATCGAGGCCGCGCAGGCAGTTCATCGAGGACTCCGGTATTTCGCTGTGGTCGGTCAGGTACGCCGCGTCCCCAAAACGAAACCCGTAGATCGTCGCGCTGCCGTGCAGAATCGGAACCGGAACGAATTCGAGCCCGAAAAGGTCGAAGCTCTGCCCATCGATTACATGCGTGGCCAGTTGCGGGACGTTCGACTCTTTCTGCCCGCCATCGAAAATATAGGCGAAGCACCGGCGGATGGCGGCCATGGTATCGGCCGCCGCGTAGATCGGGATCTGAGCCTTCTGCCGGAAATTGTACGGCCGCACGTCATCCAGCCCCATGATGTGGTCCGCGTGAGAGTGCGTGAACACAACGGCATCCAGCCGCTCCAGGTTTACACGCAGGGCCTGCGCGCGAAAATCAGGAGTGGTATCAATGAGCACATTGCGTCCTTCGTGGACGATCAGAATAGAAGGACGCAGCCGCTTATCGCGCGGGTCCGTCGAAGCGCACACGGCGCAGTGGCAGCCCACCGTAGGCACGCCCACGCTGGTGCCCGAACCGAGCACGATGATCTTGAAAGAAGGCACCGCCATTCACGATTTCTGCGCCGCGGGCTTGCCGGCTTCCTCGGAAACCTGAACGAAGCGGAAACGCAGTTCGGTGAGCGAGTTTTCCAACAGCCGCCTTTCCTCGAGCTCGAGGTTGCCTTTCGTCTTCTCCAGCAGCACCGCCAATAAATCGATCGTGTGGCGCGCCAGGTCGAGATCGGGTTCCGGGTTCTCCTCTTCTCCGAAGTGCATGAGCCCAAGCTGCATCTCCGCCTGCGCGCGCAATGAGATCACTAGAAAACTGAAGGAAGGAGCCGGCAACGGGACTTGAAATTCTTCCTGCTTTTCTGCGGAACCCTCACTCATTGGAAATATTTTACAACGCAGCCGCGGAGGAACCCTCCGGGCCGCTCCATTCCACCTTGTCGTAAACCTCGGCGAGTGCGAGCAGTGTATCCCGGCGATCATCGGCAAACTGAGCACCGCCGCCCGACATCGCGAACATCTCGCCATGCAGGTACTCGCTCTTATGTACGGCCCGCCGCTCTAACTCCAAATACTCTTCCGGAGTCAGGAACGAATTTGGCTGTGAAGACACGGCACTCTCCTGCTGCTAGCCGATTGCCACGTGTTAATGGAGCGTCTGCAAATACATTCCCGTGGAAGCATCTACCAGCACCGATAATCCCGCGGTTCCGGCCGATTCCCCCCAGATCACGCGCCACGCAGGATCGGGAAAACGTTCCTGCCGCGCCAGATCGAATGAGATCGTTTGCTTGGGGTTCTTCTTGTCGTAATCGGCGGCTTCCTTCAGTGCGGTCTTGTAAGCGGCATCGGTATCTACTTTGACGGCGGCAATCAAAAAGGGCTTTTCGCTTGGCCCGGACCAGCTTTCTTCGGGCCCGGGAAAAACGCCTTCGTGCAGGTTGCCTTCGCCTTCTACGACGGAATAGGTATAGGTCCGCGCGGAACTCTTTACCGCCGAGGTGAAGGTGGCCTGCCACGCTCCGGCCTTTCCCCGGTCGCCAGCAACTTCCGTCAAATGGATGCTATTCATTTTCAGGACATTGGCATCGGGAGCCCAGGAACGGGCAACCTGGTACATCCTGTACAGCGCGCTTTGACCCGTAACCGGCTGGGCCGCGGCTGTCTTCTTGGCCGGCGTAGAAGGCTGTTCGGAGCACCCCGCGAGCAGCACCATGAACCCAAGAGCCAGCAAAATCAAATACTTTCTCATTATCCATTCCATTCTAGCAATGCCCTTGTCCGTACCCGCCGCGGCGCTTTAGTTCACAACCGGTTTTCGGCGAGACATGCCATAATGAGGCAACTGGAGTAACCATGTCTCCTACGAAGCGGCGGCAGATCCCCGTTTTCCTGGTAACCTCTCTTCTGGCCTGGCAGGTGGCTTTTGGGCAGGGGAACACTTCCGGCACCGGACGTTCCGGAGGAAGCACTCCTCCAGGGGGCACGGGCACTTCGCCCGGAGGCCAAAATCCGGGGCGCGGCAATACGCAGATTCCCACTCAGCCGGGGCAGCGCCAGCAAGGCAACGAAATCACTCAGCCAATTTTTATCGCCGGCCGTGTGATGGTGGATGATGGCACACCGCCGCCCGGGCGGGTGACCATCCAGCGGCTTTGCGGTACCACTCCTCGTATCGAAGGCTATACGGACTCACGCGGCTACTTCAGCATCCAGCTCGGTTCCAACATGAGCGAATCGCTTCAGGATGCGAGCACCAGCGGCTTCGGCGATCCGAACGATCCCTTCTCGGGACCGAATAACAGGTTGGGGAGCCCATCCGGCGGGGGAATTTCCGAGCGCCAGTTGATGAACTGCGAACTGCGCGCGAACCTCCCGGGATACCAGTCGCAAGAGGTCAGTTTGGCGAACCGTCGCGCTCTCGACAATCCCAACATAGGCACGATCCTCCTGCACCGGCTCGGAGCATCGGAAGGAAGCACGATCAGCTCCACGACACTCGCGGCGCCCAAGGACGCCCGGAAGGCCTACGAAAAAGGTTTGGATCTGGCAAAGAAAAACAAGTTTGAAGAGGCACGGGTGAATCTCGCCAAGGCCGTGGAAATGTATCCGCGATACGCTTTGGCGTGGAACACTCTGGGCAAGGTACAGGTCGCCCTGAATCAATTGGATGACGCGCGGAAATCGTTCGAGCAGTCGATCCAGTGCGATTCTAAATTTGTGCCGCCTTACGTGGAGATGTCGCAACTGCAGTTGCGCGGCCGGGAATGGCAACAATTAGCCGATACCACCGACAAAGCCGGCAAGCTCGACCCTTTCAATTTCCCGCAAGTCTTCTTCTACAACGCGGTGGCCAATTATAACCTCCACAACGCGGGCGCCGCGGAGGAAAGCGTGCGTAAGGCGCAAAAATTGGACTCCCGCCACCAGATTCCACAGACGGCTCATTTGCTGGGAGTCATTCTCGCTGAGAAACAGGACTTCAGCGCGGCCGCCGAACAGATGCGCGACTACCTGAAGTTTGCGCCCGAGGCGCAAGATGCAGCTACGGTGCGTCTGCAGCTCGACCAGATCGAAAAGATGGCGAAAGCCGGCCCAGCCGAGACGCAACAGTAATTGCAGAGGTCGTTGATTCAGGATTCCGGCCAGCGGGCGCCAGGACGCTGGCTATCGCCCGTTCTCCTCGTTTCGCTTCTGACCTATTTCTTCGCCTTTAGCTGGGATCGCGTATTCATGCGCTTTGCGGCGGATGACATGATGAACATGGGCATCTATTTCCGCATGGGCCCATGGCGCGCTCTGGCCTCGCAGTTCTTGTTTTGGCAGAACTGGTATCGGCCTATGGGCGCGGCGTTCTATATGCCGCTGCACCATTGGTTCGGCCTGAATCCCATGCCTTTTCAGGCAGCGATTGTGGGCATCCTGGCCATCAACCTGTGTCTCGGGTTCGGATTGCTTCGGGTGCTTGGGTGCGGGCGCGTGGCGGCCGGACTGGCCTCCCTGATTACGGGCTATCATGCGGGGCTCGCCAATCTGCACTACAACATCGACATGGTCTACGACGTCCTCTGCTTCTTGTTCTTCGCCGGGACACTCCTCTGCTACGTTTCGATTCGCAGCCAGAAGCGGTCTCTCCGATGGCCGGAAACAGCTCTCTTCCTGGCCTTGTATCTTTGCGCATTGAACTCGAAGGAGATGGCGCTCACGATCCCCTTCGTGATCCTGAGTTACGAAGTGATTTACCATCGGCCCTTTCGCAATCTCATGCAATGGCTGCGCGGCCCCGGAATTCTGGTGGCCGCGACGGGCGTGCTCGCTGCCGTCGATTTTTTCGGAAAGCGATTCGGTCCCGACGCCTTGATGAACAATGCCGCCTACCAACCGGTCTTTTCATTGCAGCGCTGGATCGACTTCCAGAAAGGATCGTTGCACGACCTGCTTTGCTATACCAATGTCACAACGGCCGGAGTGATCCTGGTTTGGCTTCTAGCCACCTTTCTGGCGTGGCGCCGCGACCAGCCCGCGCTGCGGTTTGCCTGGGCTTACATGGTGCTTACTCCTTTGCCGATCGCGTTCCTGAGCGACCGGTTTCAAGGTTGCCTTTACATACCGCTGCTGGGGTGGGCGGTTCTGGCTTCCATGACCTTCACGGATCTGGCACAATCCGTGTCCAATTATCTGGCGAAAGCCGCCGTATTTCGCCGGGCCGGAGCGCAACGTCTTTTCGCAATCTTTGTGGCTGCGGCCGTTATTCTGTGGGCGCGGGAAATGACACGCCTGAAAGCCTCAGTAGTGGTTCCAGCCGCGGCGCAACAAGGCATCGAGACCTGGGACGTGATTCAACAACTGCAAGCGCTGCACCCGCACGTCCAGCCAAACAGCAAGGTTGTGTTCCTCAACGACCCGTTTACGGACTGGGATATGACATTTATCGGAATGCTGTGGTTCCACGATCGCAGCGTCGAAGTGCACAACGCGAGACTGGAACACCTGGCGGGGGCGGATCTCAACCGGATGGATTACGCCTTCGATTTTCGCGACGGCAAGCTGGTGCAGCTCAAATAACACCCAGTTGCCGGTAGTTCACCAGCTCGATCCCGTTACCGCGGATCGCATCTTTCACTTCTCGCGCAGTCAGGGCCTCCAATTCCGCCTCCCGGCTTTCCTTCAGGCGCGTACGCGCATTTCGCAACGCCTCGCCGCAGCGGCCGGGATGGCACATCAGCTCGGTGCTGCCCTCCGGCAGGATTCGCAGCAATTCCACAAGCGCGTCTTTGCCGAACCGGCCGGTAATCTGGAAACCTGCGAAATGATCCGTCATCCGGCACTGGTGTTGCTCCAGCACGCGGTGAAAGCGGCGGCGCAGAAGGCCCAGCGCGCGGCTGGTCAGCCGCTTCATTTGAGGAACTGTGCCGCCCAGCGCATTGAGCGGAAAATCGAAAGGCCGGCGCACCCAGGGGATCCCGTATTCCTTGCTTAAGCGCGCAACGGCATCCAGCACCGGCGGCGCCAGGTGCGTATGCTTATGCGTATCCAGGTGCGTAGGTTTGACGCCCGAGTGCATGATTGCCTGCACCTGGGCGCGCAACTCTTCGTAGACGCGGATCTGGCGGCGCGCCATCGCACCCAGCAGTTCGCTCACCGTCAGCGGCAGCCTGGCTCCGGTTACGAGGGACTTGCCGCCGATCAATACCAAATGGCAGCCCACATCCAGCGACGGCACCGCACGCGCCTTTTGCACGGCATCGTCGAAGGCGGCGCCGTTTGCCATTAGGGTGGTAGCGGTGAGTATACCCCTCCGATGCGCCTCGATGATTCCCTCGTTCACGTCGGGTGTGAACCCGAAATCATCGGCATTCACCACCAGTTGTTTCCGCGCGCTCAAAACAGGGCCAGTTTGATGCGGAGAAATTTCTTCGGATTCATGCGGATGTCGCGGGCCAGACCTTGAAACTCCCGCGTGGCGCCGTTTAACGATTCGTAGAGCTGCTGGTTTACCATGAACTGCCCGATGGTTCCCTGCCCCGCGTTGATCTTGTCGATTGTGATATTGAACTTGGCAAGCAAGTCGTCCAGGCGGCGGTTAAGCTCATCGTCCTTTAACAATTTGCCAGCCGTGCCCTTACCGGCATTGAGATCGTTCAGGAGGGTCTTCATCTCCGTAGCGATCTGTGTGGCCTGATCGAATAGCGCGGGATCCTGCATCAGCTTGCCCGCTGTTCCGCGTCCGGCCTGAAGGTCGGCCAGCATGGCATCGATGCGCTTGATGGGCGACTGAACCTGCTGGTACAGAGTGTCGTCATAGATCAATTTACTGATCGTCCCGCCGCCGGTGCGGACATCGGTGACGAGCTTCTGCGCCTCCGCCGCGATGCCGTTCAAACGGGTATATAGCTCCTCATCCTTCAGGAATTTACCGATATTGCCTTTGCCCTCTTCGACGCCGGCCAGCAGGGAATCCACACGCCCTACGATGGTTTGAAACGATTCGAGCACGTTGGCCATCTGCGCGGTGAGCTGCGGAATATCCGATACCTGCATGCTCCGCAACTCGTCGCCCTCCCGAACATGCTGCGCCGCGCGCCCCTTAGTAATGTCGAGCAACTTGCCGCCCAGGAGGTTTGCGGCGCTGATCGACGCCACCGAGTCTACCGGGATATCGTTCAGGTATTTGTCGTCCACCATCATGTCGAATTCGACCACCCGCTTGGCGTCGCTCGAGTTCGTAAGCCGCAGCTTGTCGAGATAGCCGATGGTGATCCCATTCAGCAAAACGGCGGTGCCCTCCTGCATTCCGGAAGCGTCATCCACGTACGTGCGCAGCAGCACGTAGTGAGTGAACACTCCTTTCCTGCTGGTAAGCAGGAAAATGAGAACTGCAGCGATGAGAACCGAGGTGAGGCCAACGATCCCTACCTTGAGCTGCGACCACCGTACTTTGCTGCGATCCGGCATTTTATTCCCGTTGTTTCACAAATTTGGATATGTAAGGATCGTGCGCGGCTTCCAGCTCCCGTTGCTCCCCCTCAAAGACGAGACGGCCCTCGCGAAGCACCATGAACGTAGTTCGAACCTCCCGCCCTGCCCCGTTCCGAGCCGGCTCCAATCGCCCTTGTTCCGAATTGTAGCGGAAATTGGCAATCAGATTCCCATCCTGGTAGCGGTGCGTGACCACTAGAGTTGTTGTGCGCGCCACATCCCTGGCCTTTACCAGGAGGGCCATGATGGTGTACGACGTGATGGGGTCGAGGCCGGCCGTTGGCGAATCGCACAGGATCAAGGGCGGGTTGGTGACCAGCGCTCGGGCCAGCGCGGCGCGGCGGCGCATCCCTCCGGAAAGCTCGCTAGGGAATTTTTCCAGGGTAGAGCCCAGCTCGACAAAATCCAACGCCTCGACCACACGCGAATGAACCTGTTCCGCCGCGCACCGGACCGCTTTCTGGTACAGCAAGGGATACGCCACGTTTTCTTCGATGTTCAGGGAATCGAACAGCGCTCCCTCCTGAAACAACATTCCGACCTTGCTGCGGATATCGAACAGCTCGCGTTCGGGCAGGAGGGTCAGGTCGCGGCCGAACACGTAGACTTTTCCGCGATCGGGCTTGATCAGCCCTAACGCGGTTTTGAGCAGCACGGTCTTGCCGCTCCCGGCCGCCCCGAAGATGACGCGGGTCTCGCTCGGCAATGCTTCGAACGAGACATCCGCAAGCACAGGGGTGCCCTCGAATTCCACAGTGACTCCTTCGAAGCGCAGGATGGGTTGAGAATCTTCGGCCATCGGATCACGTCAGCGCGAAGAAGATCTGGCCTATAAAGTACGTCAGCAGGAAGATCAATATCGAAGCGGTAACGACGGCTTGGGTAGTAGCGCGGCCGACTCCCTGGGTCCCGCCGGTGGCTCGTAAGCCGTAGTAGCAGCCGATGAGCGCGACCACGAACGCAAACAAGAACGGTTTCACCAGCCCCTGCGCCACGTCATTCCATTCCAATGCGCGCCAGGCGGTGGTCCAATATTGCCTCGATTGGAGATTCAGCAACACGTAGGAGATTACCCAGCCGGCGAAGATCCCGACGAAATCGGCAATGATGGTCAACAAGGGCAGCATGATGCAGGTAGCAATCAGGCGCGGGGTTACCAGCTTCTGCACTGGGTCTGTGCCGAGGGCGCGCATAGCGTCGATCTGCTCGGTGACTTTCATGGATCCCAACTCGCTTGCCATTCCGGAGGAGTTGCGGCCGGCCACCATCAAGGCCGTCAGGTCGGGCCCCAGTTCGCGCACGAGCGTAATCGCCACGATCATGCCAGTGCGCTCCACCTGTCCGTACTGGGCCAAAGCTCGGGACATTTGCAGCGCCATCACGGCGCCGCTCAGAAACCCCATCATGACTACGATCGGCACACTGCCCACGCCGATTGTGTCCATTTGCAGGATGACGTCGTCCGCGTAATGCGGACTCCGGAAGACGTTGCCGATCGACCGGCCGGTGAGCAGGAAGAATTCCTGGACCGCGATTACGGGCCCTTTCAGCAGGTCGAGCAAACAGGTCGGTCCCCGAACTCCGATGCTACCATACAATATAAATCGCGCGATGAAAGGACTTACGGACATCCGCGGAATTCGTGTCGGACACATCTCCGACTTTCAGGCGATCACGGGTTGCACCGCGATTCTGTGCGAAGCGGGCGCCGTGGGCGGAGTTGATATACGCGGCTCTGCCAGCGGTACTTCCGAGACGCCCACGCTCGATCCGCTGCATGTCGACCCGGTGGTGCACGGTATTCTCCTGGCAGGCGGCAGCGCGTTTGGGTTAGAGGCCGCTGCCGGCGTGCGCCGTTATTTGGAAGCTCGCGGCGTGGGAGTGGCAACACCGGCTGCAAAGGTACCCATTGTACCGGCGGCCATTCTTTACGATTTGGGAATCGGGAAAGCGAATGTGAGGCCGACCGTGGCTATGGGGCAGGCGGCAGCTACGGCGGCATCCACGGAAGCGGTTGCCGAAGGCTCCGTGGGCGCGGGAACCGGCGCCACCGTAGGTAAGGCGTTGGGTATGAAGCAGGCGATGAAAAGCGGCGTGGGTTCGTACACGGTGGCTCTGCCGGGCGGCGTACTGGTGGCTGCGCTAATCGCCGTCAACGCGTTCGGCGATGTACGCGACCCGTCGACAGGAAAAATCGTCGCCGGCACCCGCAGATCGGCGGACAGCCGCGAGTTTGCGAATGCGGTAGAAGTGATCAAGCAACGCCCGCCGGCGTCCCTGGTGCGCACGAATACGACTCTGGGTGTGGTGGCGACTAACGCGCGTCTCAGCAAAGTGGAAGCCACGAAGCTGGCGCAATTTGGCAGTCTCGGTATGGCCCGCGCGATTTACCCCGTGAACACCACCAACGACGGCGATACGATGTTCGCGCTTTCTCTGGGCGAGCAACGCGCCGACATCAATACGCTGGGCGCGGCAGCCGCTGAGGCAGTGGCTGAAGCGATCCTGCGTGCCGTGCGGACCGCCAAGACCCTGGGCGGCGTACCGGGATTGGGCTGACGCAACACAGACGTATTCGCGATTCGCGGGTCAGAACATTATTGACGGCAGGTACGCGCCGGCGGGCTCGTTGTAAAGCCCGATGCTCATCAGTGTCAGGGGCTGCACCACTCGAAGACGGTTGGCGAGACACCAGCGAAACAGAGCGTTGTTGCGTGAGGGCACCAGGATGCCCGCGCCTCCGAAGGAATCCGCGGAAGCGATCAGGGCCTGCAAATCGAGATTGGTTTCCGCCGTGACGTGACCGAAGAACGCAAGCGAGGAGGCATACGCCGTAATCCGGCCGCCGCGCTCGGCGACCAGGGCGATGCCGTGCTGAATAGCCTCGGCGAGATCGCCGCCTCGGTCGAAACCGTGGACCTGCCTGGAAAGGGCATTGCAGGCCTCCAGATCCGCAGCCTGCGCCGCCCGCACCGTACACCCCGGCACGCTCCTCTGCGCGGTCCGCCCCTGCATGCACGAGAGCGGCTCTCGAATGTCGAAACCAAGGCTGGCGTAAAGAGAGAGCGAGCGATTGTGAAAGGCGGCCTGAACCAGCCGGACTCCTGCCGTACCCCGGTCATGTGCGCGATCCAGCACGGCTTGCATCAGCCTACGGCCCACACCGCGGTTTTGACCTTCAGGATCGATGGTGATCGGACCGACTCCAGCGATGATCGATCGCTCATCCAGGCAATTGCTGCCGACGATCCGGTCTCCCGCTTCCGCGACGACACAATAGAAGCCGGGATGGGAAAATAGCCGCGAAACCACACCCAGAGCAGCTTCCGGCCCAGGAAAGTCGCAGGGAAACCCGTGTTTTTGGTTGATGGTGCTGAATGCGTTGTAGCAGATCTGCCCGCACACGGCTGCATCTTCCGGCCGTGCCTGGCGCACCACTACCTCTTCCTGTGCTGCTTTGGATGCCATGCCCGCTCTCTCCCGCAGAGCTACTTCGGCTTGTAGGCGATCGCGTCGATTTCCACGCGGATCTTCGGAATCGCGAAGCCCGTCACTACCGTGCTGCGGGCCGGCCGAGCTTCTCCGAAGAATTCTGCGTACACTTCGTTCATCGCGGCGAAGTCTTTCCCGTCGGCCAGGAACACGGAGCACTTCACGACATCCGCCAGACTCGCGCCGCAGCCTTCCAGAATGCGTTTGATGTTATTGAGCACCTGGCGGGTTTCTTGCGCGATATCGCCCAGTTCCTGAGGCACCTGTCCGGAAACGTAGATGAAATCTCCGGCGCGTACGGCAGGTGAGTAAGGCCCGCGCGGAGCCGGTGCTCCCGGCGGATTAATGCGCTCGATCATCGGCTCAGTGTCCTTCCTTTTCCAGAAACCGCTCCGCTTCGATGGCGGCCATACAACCCGCACCGGCGGCGGTGACCGCTTGGCGATATACGCGGTCCTGCACATCGCCGGCATGGAACACACCGGGAATATTAGTGCGGGCGCCGCCTTTGGAGAGAATATACCCTTCGGAATCCGTCTCGATCTGGCCCCGAAAAACCGCTGTGTTGGGAATGTGCCCGATCGCCACGAAGAAACCATCTACCGGCTCATCCCAGACTTCGCCCGTCTTCACATTGCGCAGCCGGGCGCCGGTTACCAGCTTATCGGCGACATTGTGAATCTCTTCCACAACCGTGTTCAACAAGAACCGGATCTTCCCATTGTGACGCGCACGATCGAGCATGATCTTGGACGCCCGGAACTCCTCGCGGCGGTGCACCAATGCTACTTCCTTGCCAAAGCGCGTCAGGAAGTTGGCCTCTTCCATGGCGGAATCCCCCCCGCCCACAACCATA
The DNA here is from genome assembly GCA_003175985.1 of Terriglobia bacterium. Taxonomy (GTDB): domain Bacteria; phylum Acidobacteriota; class Terriglobia; order Bryobacterales; family Bryobacteraceae; genus PSRJ01. The sequence goes on along the minus strand of PSRJ01000074.1, from coordinate 1,281 downwards.
ATCTTGCGGTCGCGATAGAAAAATCCATCGCAGGTGGCGCAGGAACTGACACCGTGTCCAATGAGCTTTTGTTCCGATTCCAGACCCAGCCACCGCGCGGACGCTCCCGATGCGATGATCACGGTGCGGGTCTCTATCCACTCACCTTCGATATTGAGGCGGAACGGACGCGCGGAGAAATCGGCATCATTGACGGCGCCATGCACGTACTCGGCGCCGAAATTCTGCGCCTGCTTCTTTATGTTCTCCACCAGATCGGGTCCGTTGATGCCTTCCGGAAAACCGGGGAAGTTCTCCACCAGTGTGGTCAGCGAAAGCTGGCCTCCAGCCTCATGGCCGCTCACTACCAGGGGGCTGAGATTGGCGCGCGCCGCATAGATGGCCGCCGTGTTTCCGGCGCAGCCGGAACCAATAATCACAACATTGCGCATGGGAAATCCCTAATGTACCAGATAAGCCCGAGACGCCGAAGGATTCAGTGGCGTTCTAATTGCCGCCGATCGCGATGGTTACACCATCCGGGCTGGCGGTGTTGCCCGCTTGAATGCTCACCGGGATCGCCGCGCCCTGCACTCCCGAAGGCAGTTGCACCGTGATCTTCACAGCCGAGGAAACCAGGTCTTGTGTGAGCACTGTGGCGGCCTTGCCGCCCGCAATCACTTGAAGCTGTGTCGAGGTGCTGACACCGGTCGCGAACAGGCTGATGATGCCTCCGCTTGGCCGGCTGGCGGAGTTGGGAGAACCATCGAAATTGATGGCGGCCGCCTGTCCTTTACCCGAGCCATCCAAAGTGAACAGAGCCGGCGAGACAGTCACAATAGGGAGCGTAATGACGGGTGTGGCCAGGTTCTGATATTGCACCCAGATCTGTACGCTGGAGCCGGTCAGAGAAACGGGAGCCACCGCGGAAACCTGCGATGCCGAGGAATACAGAATGGTTCCCGGTCTTCCGTTGAAAAGCACTGTGGTGCCTGAGGAATCCGACTGGTTCAGTTGCACGGGGCCGAGTCCCGATCCGTAAAGCACCACAATTTCGCCGGGTGCGATCGGTCCGGAGACATTGCTGGCCCCATTCACCACGCTCAGAAGCGCAGGGGCGGAAGAACTGATGGGAAGCAGCACGCGCACCGCGTTGGAACTGGCATCTGAGATGTAGACATTTCCGGAACTATCCACGGCCAGGCCCGCGGGGTCGTCGAGACGTGCGCTCAGCGCCAGGCCGCCATCGCCTGCGTAGCAGCATTCGCCGGTGCCGGCGATCGCCGCAATGTTGCGGCTCCC
>PSRJ01000167.1 GCA_003175985.1 Terriglobia bacterium | reverse complement strand
CTCCATCCTCAATCGCCGCCAGGCGCTGCTCCTGCCGGCAACCGCTGGCATGGCAGCCGCGCTGGGCCGCCCCGGCAGCGCGGCGGATAGCACCAAGACCGCCACGCACCAGGCGTTGGGCGGCTGCTCGACACCCCGTTTCGCGGTCACCCAAACCCAATATGGAAAGGTGCGCGGGTTCGTGGATGCCGGCGTCCTCACATTTAAGGGGATACCGTACGGCCAGGATACGAGCGGCGAAAACCGCTGGCTTCCGGCCAAACCTCCCAAGCCCTGGGAAGGCGAATACCCAGCTCTGATTTATGGAGCTAATTGCCCGCAGCGGCTGCACGATTACACGGCCATCGAACAATCCTTCTTGCAGGATTGGGACGACGGCTACATGAGCGAAGACATGCTCAAGCTGAACGTCTGGACGCCCTCCCTGAGCGGTAAGCGCCCCGTGCTGGTCTATTTTCATGGCGGCGGGTTCGTGTTCGGCTCCTCGTACGAACTGCCCTCGCAGGAAGGCGCACAGTTGGCGCGGCGTCACGACGCGGTTTCCGTCACGGTGAATCACCGCCTGAACCTGCTCGGATTTTTCGACCTGTCGGAGATCGGCGGACCGGCCTACGAGGATTCAGTGAACGTCGGAATGACTGATTTGGTAGCGTCGCTTCGCTGGGTTCGCGAGAACATCGCGAATTTTGGCGGTGATCCGGACAAGGTCATGATTTACGGCCAGTCCGGCGGCGGATCGAAGGTGACTTGCCTCATGGGGATGCCCTCGGCGGCGGGACTGTTCCATCGCGCATCCGTGCAGTCCGGCGGTGGCAGCAATCTCCCCGATATCGAGCAGTCGAGAGAACTGTCGCGGGAGTTCCTGAAAGCGCTGGGGACCAAAGACCTGGCCACGCTGCAAAAGATGGATTGGGCCCAATTGAACGCGGTCGGTAACGCGGTCGTCGCCAGGCTGAGCCCGCCCGTGCAGGGGTTGAGCGGGCCGGGCTCGCCGCCGAGCAGCAGGCCCCGCATCGGCTGGTCGCCCACCGTGGATGGCCGCATCATTAACCAGCGTTCCTTCTATGACGTGGCTCCGGAAATTTCCAAGAACGTGCCGATGTTGATCGGCAACGTGAGCGAGGAAGGGAACCGCATGCTCTCGCGTCCTACAGAAGCGGAGTGGCAGGGGACGCTGGCGCGGAGCATGGGCGATGCCAAGGCGACGGCGTTCATCGAGGCATTCAAGAAGGCGCACCCGGAGAAGAGCATCCGGACGCTCTCCTACGGCGTGAGCGGCATCACCTCGCGGAACAACGTGCAGCGCATGGTCCGGCTGAAATACGAACAGAAGGGAGCCCCAGTTTACCAGTATTACTTCACCTGGCAATCGCCGATGCTCGAGGATGCGGGCGCGTGGCATACCGCCGAACTGGCATTCTGCTTCGACAACACCAAGCGCTGCGAGCAGGGGACGGGCCACACGGAGCAGGCGCAAGCGCTCGCCCAAAAGATGGCGACCGCCTGGGTGAATTTCGCGCGCACCGGCAATCCCAGCCAGCCCGGTTTGACGTGGACGCCGAGCGATTCCACTCGATGTCAGACGATGGTGTGGGACAACCACTGCCGCATGGTCGACGATCCGGAAGGCGAACTGCGGAGAATGTTGCTCGCCTAGTCTTAGTTGACTGAATCCAATTTTCGTCGTTTGTTGGCTTCGTGACCAATGGCTCCCGGGCTCTTGGGGCTGGTCTCGAGGCCGCCGCCCGCGTGCGCGGCGGCGTTTCGGAGCGCCTCTTAGAATGGTGATTACCAATGCGTCGGCGAGCCGTCGGGACGGTTGTAGATGCTGCGGCGCCCCGGGTTGCGTCACTTGATGCCTGAGCGGACGTTGGAGTTCCCATAACCAAGCGCAGTATTGATCCGTATATAGGCAAGCCGTAGCTTTTAGGTCAGCAGCGGCTTGTCGGCAACCACAACGAGTCGGTGGCGTTGGCGCCTTAGGAGAGAACATGCAGATCACGTCGTCTGAAAACAAGGTCCTGGTGCGGTGGCTGATTGAAGAACTCTTTAACCGGAAACGAACCGAAGTAACGAGATTCCTGTACGCTTCCGAATGCCGGGGCAACACGCCAGATGGCTCGTTCGCCAACCGGCATGAGTTTCTCGCCGGCTTCGCCCACTACGCCGCAGCGTTTCCAAATTTCCGTGTGGAGATTGACAATCTGGTTGCTGATGAGGATCGCGTTGCTGTTCACTACACTTTCGTAGGCGCAAATACTGGCTCCTGGGCGGGTTTGCCTCCGACCGGCCAGATGGTGCGAATTGGTGGCGCGATGATTAGCCGAATTTCCCACAGCCGCATCATTCAGCAGGACTTCGTTTGGGACGTTCTCTCGGCACGTCGCCAGTTCTGGATCAAGCCTGCTCGTCCCTCGATCCTGCGCTCGGCCGCGTAGCTAGCTCCAGCCGGTATCCGCGCTTTGGTTGACCACTGGACGAGATCTACTAATTCTCTAGTTGGGCCGCCTACCAAAACCGGCAGTCGACTCAAAGAACAAATTCAGAAATAAAACTTCAACCCAAACTGAATATTGCGTGGCAGCGTCGTCTGGAGTGTGATCTGACCGAATGTTGCGGGGCTGGTCAAACTACGCGCTGGCGGCCCGAAGCTGGCGTGGTTGAAAGCATTGAACATCTCCATCCGAAAATCGAAGTAGCGCCGTTCGGAAACATTGAACTGCTTCCGAAGTGCAGCATCGAAATCGAAGTAGGAGGGAGCTTGTTCACTTGCGATCGAGGAGTTGCCAAACAGCCCCGGAGCGGCGTTGCCGTAAGCGCACTTGCCGTCGTCCACGCCCGCGCCGCAGAACGTGTTGCCGGTGCCGAACCAGTTGTCGATCGACTGATTCTGGTACGTCAGCGCGCGATAACGGTTTGGCCGTACGTTGCCGCGGACCGCCTGGTTTGTGCTATCGAGGCCCAGTACCGTCACCGGGAATCCGGAGTGTGCTACGACTAGAAAACTGCTGTTCCATCCGCCCAAGATCAAGCCGGCAGTACGGGTCATATTCTTCCCGAAGGCGCGGTTCTTGCCTACCGGCAATTCCCAAGTACCGCCAAAATTGAAATTGTGACGGGCATCGAAAAAGGCGCGGCCGCGATCGGCCGTCCGGTTGTATGCGTTCTGCCAGTACGCGCCCTCCCCGTTGATGAAGTTGGGGCCGCCGCCATAGAATCCGCGATTGTCTGTGAGGGTCTTGCTGAGCGTGTAGGAACTGGCTAACTCCAGGCCATTCGACATGCGCTTGCGCCCCGTCAACTGCAACGAATTGTAGTTCATGTTCGAAGGTGAGTCGGTAACGGCGATGGTCGTGATCAAGGGCTGGGCCGCATACAAAGGCCGTCTCGTCTGGAGCGGCGCCCAGGTGCTCACCGGTCCCGTGCCAGGCAATGGCTGGTTGCCTTCCCGAGGCACGATAGTGTGCGTGGCCTTCTGCCCGACGTACGCAGCCGTCAGAGAAAAGGTGTTTGTAAACTGGTGCTCGAGGGTTAGGTTCCACTGTTGCGTAAATTGCGGCCTCAGATTCGGGTCCCAGGCGCGGACATTGCCCGAGGGTACGTTGAGCGGCAGGGCATCGGTAAAGCCCACCCCGATATCGCCCGGCTTGTTGAGATCAAACAAGGTATCGGACTCGAAGAAGAACGGCGGGTTTAGCGGAAGCCGCAGATTAGCCCCGGTACCCTCCATGAAGCTGATGATCGCGTATCCGCCGCGCACAACGAATTTGTTTGTAGACACGCCCGGCACCCAAGCGAAACCCACGCGCGGCATGAACTGCTTGTAGTACGCATTGAAAAGCGCGCGGCCGTTCCCGTCCTTTCCGGCGAACAACTGCTTACCGCTAATCAGATCGAAATTCGATTGCCGGTCAGCCACCTCATAGACGGGCTGCGTGTACTCCCACCGGATACCGAGGTTGAGCGTGAAGTTGTGCCGCGCCTTCCAGTCATCCTGGAAAAAAATTCCGGCCCGGGAATGGCGGTGCCCCCACTTCCCCGTAACGCTGCCACGACCCTTCTCACTCAACTGGTTGAGCAGAAAGTCAGCAAATGAGTCGCCGGTGTACTTGGCGGAACTGTAGTCGAAGAACCCGAGCGCACCGTTGTTGCCCGCGTAGTAGCGGTTTTGCTGGTAACGAATGATCTGGCCGCCCATCTTGAGGAAGTGAAGGCCTCTTGAGATGGTAAGGTTGTTGCCGAGCTGATAGTTGTTCTCCACGGATTCGCCGATCGTCCCCCGGTTGCCAATGAGAGTGATGCCATCACCGGCATTGATCTCACTGGCGCCCGCGATCGGTTGCCCGCCGGGAATGCCGAGCTTGGAATTGCCGCTAACTCCCAGCAGACCGGTCGCATCCAGTACGAGGTCGCCAATCACTGTTCGCGCGAAGCCGGCGCGAAATTCGTTCACGATGCTCGGGGAAACGGTTCGGGTCCAGGTTGCGACCGCGCTGGTGGTGGGCCCATTCGTGCCAGTGGCCGCCTGCGTCGGAAGCGCCACCGCGCTGCCTCCCATGAAATAACGGCTGATCGACCACCGTCCCGAGAGATTGTCTCTCTCCGTCAGCCGCACATCTACTTTGGCATCGGCCTGATCATTCTGCAGAGCGTTGGCCGAGACGCCCCGATAATCGTTTGTCATACCCAGGGTGCCCGCACCGCTCTGGTTGGGCAAGGGGTATAGTTTGTTATCGGCAAACAGCGCTTTCGCGGCCGGATTGACAATCCGGGACTCGGGAATGATGTTCCCAGTGAACGGCGTGTTGTTGTTGAGCGGGTCCTTGATGATCTGAGGAAAACGCGAGAGGTTGCCAGTGCGATACTGCGCCAACGGCACGGAGGCCAGCGACGGTCCGCTGTCGCGCTGCCGCGTGCCTTCATAGTCGATGAAGAAGAAGGCTTTATTCCTGCGGATGGGGCCACCCAGGGTGCCGCCGAATATGTTTCGCCGGTAAGCGCGCTTAACGGCATTCGAGCGGTTGTTGAAGAAATCATTGGCATCCAGCTTGTCGTTGCGGAGAAACTCGAATAGGTCCCCGTGCAGATCGTTGGTGCCGCTCTTGAGCTGGGCGTTGACGATCGCGCCCGCGGCATTCCCGAATTCAGCCGGCGCATTGCCTGTCAGCACCTTCACTTCCTCGAGAGCGTCCACATTGGGCTGATAGCCGATGCGGTTGTCGATGGAATCGTTGGCATCAATGCCATCGAGCAGGAAGTTGTTGGTCTGCTCGCGGTTACCGTTCACGTATGGACGGCTACCTTGGTTT
>PSRJ01000028.1 GCA_003175985.1 Terriglobia bacterium | reverse complement strand
CGTAGCTCAGGTGGATAGAGCACCTGCCTTCTAAGCAGGGGGTCGCTGGTTCGAGTCCAGCCGGGCCTACCACAAACAAACCCTTTATTTTCAATGGTGCTTTTTCGTTCCCTCAGGGAAATCTGAGGGTATCTGTTGCTTTCCGTGGCTTTCTGAGGCTTCTTCAGCTACAAAATCATCTACAGCCCCACAGCGACTGAGCCGAATGTCTCGTTGGGGTTGGCAAGGGCTTCTAATTCAAGACCGGCATTTTTCGGCAATGAGACGCCGAAGCTGATCTCTCGGGCTGTTTTTGGCGCAGGCGTCCCGATTACGCTCTCCCGCCAAAAAGGTCCTCGATTGGAGGATGTAGAATGAGAACTCTGGTATTTCGATCGAGGGGTTTGTGGATAAATGGCATCAGCGGCTCAGCTGTCAAGCACATATTCGTTTATCGGCCCTTTATTGGCGGACCCCATCCTCGCGAAGTACGGAAACAACGCCCTACCCCTATTCGGTGTTGCCATACATCTGGATATTGAAGACCTGGCGACTTTCGCGACTGATAGTCTGACGGATCACCCCGACGACAAGAAGGCCGACATCATATACATCAACGAGTCTGATGGAGTAGCCTGTATCGCTCAAGGTCATACGGCGCAGGACTGGGGAAAGGCAGAAGCCCCGGCAAACAAAGCCGCCGATCTAAACACCGCCGCTGCTTGGTTGCTAAGAACGCCTATTAATGACATCCCCCCCAAACTTCGCGGCCAGGCCGAGCTACTGCGGGATGGCTTGGCGAATAAAACGATTACGCGCCTAATTTTCGCTTATGCCCATAACGCCTTCGAGTCCCAAAACGTCGAAAACGAGCTCCAAGCTGTTCGCCATCTAGTCACCGGCCTCGAGCTTTTGCAAAACTGCGATGTTGAGGTCATAGAACTGGGGCTCCGACGTATTGAAGCGCTTTTCCTAACATCATTGGGCTCCATTCAGGTGATTGATGAAATAGTACTTCCCGCAGAGGAGGTGATCTCCGAAAATGGGCCGGGCTGGGAGGCTTATATATTGTCGTTGAGCGGCGAGGTGTTGTATAACCTCTATAATACTCACGGCAACGCGCTTTTCAGTGCTAACTTACGAGACTTTCTTGGCGCGAGAAAGGTCAGTGGCAATGTTAATAACCGCATTAAGGAGACTGTTCAGAAGACTCCGGGCAAGTTCTTTGTACTTAACAACGGCCTAACGATGATAACAAAAAAGGCAGATTTGGATGACGTCAATAACGTGCTGCGAATTCATGGAATATCCGTTGTTAATGGAGCGCAAACGACAGGTGCGGTTCATGCCGCAGGCCCAGACCATGCCAAGAACATATCCGTTGTGGCGAGAATTATCACCGTTAATAGTCAAGAACTGATCCCGGAGATTGTGGCTGGAAATAACACCCAGAACTCAATCGTTGCTTGGGACCGGCGAAGCAATGACCCAGTTCAGATTCGCATCAAAGAGGAATTCAAGAACAAAGGACTGGAATACGTGCATCGACGGGATAACACCCGAAAACCCGCGACCTCCCTTTTTGCTGACCAAGTAGGGCAAATGCTTTGTGCGTTCAGTGGTCAGCTTCAAACCGCGATACGTGCCAAAGCAGATATTTTTGAATCGGAGGTAACTTATAACGAAGTATTTCCCCGAACGCTCTCGATCGGCCACATTTTTCTCATCCAAACGTTGGGATGGGCGTACGATCAGCTCAAGCAAGATCTAAAAGCAAAATCGAGTTCGGGCGCAATGACAGAGATCGAGGAGCGGCAGCTTCGGCTTCTTGATTACCCCGCTTCAAAGCAGTTCTTAGTCTTTGTTGTTGGTGCTCTACGAGAGGAAATTTCCGGGAAGAAAATCTCTCAGCCTAAGACTTTCGAGTTAAGGCCTGAGTATATCGCCGCAAACGGCCAACGTGCCATCGATGCGTGGGTTAAGGTGTTGAAAGCAATCCTGCCAATCATTGTCCAGAATCTGCCAGCCGAGGAATATCAGGTTGTTAGGTCAACGGAATATACCGAGATAGTCGCAAAAGCCACAAAGGGCGTCGTCGCAGGTGTTGAAATCCTTCATACGGGTTTTGAGGACCTACGTGCATTGTTGAAACCTGTTCCGTAGGGAGACCATATCCGCCGACGAGACGGATCGCTAACTCTCCAGAGTGATCTGTGACCTCATCAGTATAGCGGCGCGACATTTGGATGACAAAGGCCGCATCCGGGTCTTCCTGGGATCATGGCCGAACCGCCCGTGCTGGAGCCGCTAAATGAAAACCGGTAGTAGTTCCAAGTTGCAAGGCCCGCCCCGAACGTCGTGCTGATCGCGCATACCGCTATGCCGCAGAGGACCTGCAGGATATCGATTATTGCCGGTGTACAAGGACAGGGGAAACGCCCTTCCTCACCAATATCCGGAAAAAGGCAGCCGATGCATGCTCCTGTTGGCTCCTGCACGAATACATAGCCGTGGTCAGCATCAGCACTGACTGCCAGAAAGATGACTGGCCGCCCCAGCTTACGAAAATACCCGCTCGCAAGAACTCGCGCCGGATTATTGTCAACACCGCACACGGCGACATTACATCTCAGGTTCATTCCGGACTCAATAGCCTGCTCCAGGCTAACCGCGTGGCCGCTCATTTCCGTCGCGGCCGTGCACTCCCGCAACAAATTCCTCACCAGCGCCAGAGCCTTATACTCCCCAATATCCCCTTCATAAAAGTGCTGGCGATTAAGATTGCTGGCCTCCACCACGTCCGGGTCTATGATGGTCAACCGGCCCACACCCTTGCGAACAAGGGTGCGGGCAATGTTGCTACCAAGGCCACCGGCCCCGATGAGCAAGACGTGGCTTTGGCTAAATTTGTCCTGGTCAAAGCCGGAGATTTTGGCCTGCCGATCAAGAGCGCCCGGGATCGCCTTGCCGGTCAACTTGATCGAGGTTGGTAAGTCTAAAAAGTTTGGCCTCATGTCGTTCTACTCCTTCTCCAAAAATGTTGATGTCCACCTGCCGGTCGAGGCGAAAGAACCTGACCCAGCCGTCGTGCGAAAAAATCGCGGCTACGCCCACATGCCCGGCCTTTTCTAGTCGACGCTGAAAATTTTCGTCAATGCCAGATGGCTGGGTCGCCGAGGCGCCCTTGCCGGGGTGGGAATGAAAGTGGCCTAAAAGGCGGTGCTTAAAGGCTTCCAGCATCATAAGCAGGCGATGGGTGGAACCGGTGTCTCCGCTGGCTCCAGCCACGCTGCGCTTTTCATGGGCAAACTCTATGCGTTGGTTTAACATTAGGGTGCCGTCAATCTCTGGGCCGGTAATAAAGAAAAACTGCTCCCGCTCATCAGCAGTCAGTTCTTTGAAGCAGTGGTGCAAAAATAGCGAGCTGACGGCAGACTTAGGTTGGCCTTTGCTCTTTGCTTTGGCTTGATCTGCTGCCAGCTGGTCTAAGAACGCTAAGACTTGGTTAATCAGGTGCAGTTCTCGAAACAGCCGGCGGCAGCGGGAATGCTTTTGCTTTCTGGCAGCCTTTCCAAAGCGTTCCAGCAACTCGTCTCGCCGCTTTTCAAGCTCGTGCTGCTTGCCAGTCAAATCCTCGGGCAAATCTAGCGGTATGGTTTGTTCCATCTTTTCCTCCTTAGTTTTCAAAGGCCTCGGTAATCAGGCGCTCAATGGTTAAAATGCCTGAACTGACGTCGTCGGGCCGCCTGGACATGTGCACCGTATACCAGCCAGGCTCATGGTGCTGCTGAAAGCAGCTCCAGTGCGAGTGCCGCCTTAGGACTTCGGGCGGTTCGTAAATATAGAAGTCCAATTCGGTGCGGCTGCGCTGGACAATCCAGCCGGTAAAGGATCTTCAATAGCGAGAGACAGTTTTTGCCCTGCGCGCAAGGGCCTCGCGGTGAAAAGTTGCGTAATCGCTTGTAAAATCGCGCGCTGATCCTGCACAAGTGGAGGATTAACGCGCGGATCGGGGATTTCCGCGATTGAGGGCGTCCTGCTGACGCGTAGCTTGGCGGGATTACAGCTCGTCTCGATACTCTTCTAGCGCCACTTTCACCAGTTGCGAACGAGTGCGCACGCCCAGCTTATCGAAGAGTTGGCGAATTAAGGCTTTCACCGCCCCTTCGGAGACATCCAGGCGCTGGCCTATGGCCTTGTTCGTCAGACCCTCCAGGAGAAAACGGAGCAGCGTTTGATCCCGGCTGGTGAGAGTGGGTCTTTGTGAAGATCGGGTCCGATCCATAGCCTGGAACAGCGAGCTTAAATACTCGGTTTCCAGGCAGGGCTGTCCGGCCGCCACCTGGCGAATGACGCGGCACAGCGCTTCGGTCGAATGCTCCTTATGGAGGATTCCAGCCACGCCGTTCTGAACCAGTTGGACTGCTTCCTGGCCGCTGACCCCAGCCGTAACCACTAAAATCGGTCCGGTAAAGCCCATTCGCTTCGCTTCCAACACAAATGACATGCCTCGTTCCTTGCGTAAGTCCATATCGAGCAGAACGACGCTGACGTGACGCGCCCTGAGGACGCCGAGGGCTTCCGCCGACGAAGCGCATTGTCCCACCACCTTCAGCGTCGGGTCTTTCTCAAGACTCCGCGCAAGTCCTTCGCGAAACATCGCGTGGTCATCCACGATGAGCAAATCGATGGTCTTAGTGTTGGCCGGATCCATTTCGTTTGTTGGGACCGGCAATTTGTAGCTCCACGACAAAGCACGCTCCCTCTGGTTGAGGCTCGAAACGCAAATCGCCGCCGTAACCGCGCAACGCAGCGCGCGCGATGTAGAGCCCCATTCCGGTATTATCGGCGCCCTGTTGAAATGGCTGAAAGAGAAAGTCGGGTGCAGCGACCCCGGGGCCGGAGTCTTTGAAACGGACCGCCACGGTTTCTTCGTCAACCCCAACATTCACCATAAGCTCGCGTTTTTCGCTTTCCTGCAACGCGCGATAACTATTTTCAGCGAGGCTGAGAAAGACCTGGAGCAGTCCGTGGGGATCGGCCAATACAGTGGGCAGCGAGTCCCGGAAGCACCAACGAATTACGCCGCCGGCTTCGCGCCAGTTCGGCTCGATGACGATTCGCAAATTATCGAGCACTTCTTTCAGCGACACCTGTTCGAACCGGTTCTTGACCCGCAGATGCAATTCCGAGTGCGCGATCTTTTCGAGACCTGAGATGAGTTTTACCAGCCCGTCGAAGTCCGCATTGCCGGATATTCCCGGCTGCTCTCGCAAATTCGCCGTCATCAGCGACAACGCCCGGCACAACGTCTTAATTTCGTGCGAGACGGCGGCCGCCACCACTCGGTTCGACTCCCGAAGTTGAATGAGGTTCCGCTCTTCGCGTTCGCGCATCTCCTCGGACGAGTCAACAACGATCGCCGCGAGCCTTTTCCCCTCCGGTCCTGCATAAGACGAGAACCACGTGTGTGCGAGAAAAATCTCGCCATCTTCCCGCCTTCCCTGGCACTGTGCCGCGGTCCGAAACCCCACACGCGTGGTATCTAATTGGACGGCATCGGATAGCAATGGCAAATAATTGGAGATCGTCTTTCCCTGCAGCGTCTGCCCATCCGGGATCAGAAACAGATCGTTGGCCGCGTTGTTGCACCCTAAGACCACCCCGGCGTGATCCAGTGTGAGAATAGCCGCAGGACTGCTTTCGACCAGAACACGAAGTTGTTCTTCGGCTTCCCGGCGCAGTCCCTGCTCCCGCTCGATTCGGCTCAGATGTTCAACCACCAGACGACGATTTCGCACCAGCGCCATCACGAATAGCCCCGAAACAAAATAAGCCAGCCAGGCGAACACAAACCGTAGAGTTGCCTCCAGCAGCGAAGCCGGCGTGTCAAACCATGCTCTGAGAAACGCACACACGATTGCGACCAGAGCCGTTCCGCGCGCGTTCAGGATGATTGCCCCAATCATCATTGGCAGGATATACAGCACACCCAGCGAGACGCGGTCGCCGACGCTCCAATCCATCAAGGTGACGCACGGAATCAGGATGCAGACGATCAGCAGAATTCGCCGCTCGCCAGCCTCAAGCCAGAAGCCGATCATGTTGCGGGATACTGTCTTCACAGCGTTCCTTCTCGATGATACTGCGCCATTCGCCGCTCTTTGGACGGGACTTGCGCTATCGATCGACGCGGATCAATTCGTCGAAAGACTGACCCCGCGGCGGCAGCGGCCGGAATCCTTACGGCAGTGTCGAACTATATACTGAAGTCCCGTCCGTCGATCGATTCCAGTCCTCGGTCTTTCGATTAAAAAAGCGGAAATATCTTTCCGCTCCTATCGAAAATATCGATTGGACTTGCTTCACAAAATGCCGCTAGACTGCAAGTCGACGGTCACAAACCGATCCTGAAGTTTCCGCCTCCCACGGCCGCAGGCAAGCTTCTTATTATTCGGATCCGGAAGGCCGCTTCTCCAAAACTACCCGATTCTGCTCAAAGGAGCGATGTGTGTCTATGAAGAACGGTTTGTCTTTCTCGCAAAAGTTGTCGCGATTACGAAAGCGGCTTCAGGAACCCGAATGGCGCCGGTACGGATCTCTCCTTCTGACCGGCAAGTTCCTGGCGCTGGCTCTCTTGTTCCTGATGGCGATTTTCGTGAACCCGGGACTAATGGGTCTACGCACGTTTGCGGCGGACCCAACACTCAAGGGCAACGACATTGTGAACCCCATCAATACTGTCTGGACGCTTGTTGCAGCCTTCCTCGTCTTCGGTATGCAGGTGGGCTTCACAATGTTGGAGGCCGGATTCTGCCGCTCGCGCGAGACCGTCAACGTGCTCATGGAGTGTATCGTTGACACGTGTCTCTGCGGCCTTTTGTTCTTTGCGTTTGGTTTCTCGTTTATGTTCAGCCACGGCAACGGGTTCATCGGCTATCACTGGTTTTTCCTGCAGGATGCCCCCGCGACGTATGAGACTACAGGCGTGGCGTTTCTGGCGTTCTGGCTCTTCCAGTTTGCCTTCGCCGATACATGCTCGACAATTACCTCTGGCGCAATGATCGGCCGTACCGGATTCGTCGGTGATTTGATCTATAGCGTCGGCGTTTCGGGGTTTATTTATCCGATCATCGGTCACTGGGCTTGGGGACCGGATGGTTTCCTCGCCACCATGGGCAGCGCGGGGAATTTCTTACCTTGGCTTGGACAAAGTTTCCATGACTTCGCCGGGTCGACTGTAGTCCACACGATAGGAGGCTTCATCGCGCTGGCCGGCTCTATTGTTCTCGGGCCTCGTCTGGGCCGGCGGTTTAAGCGGGACGGAGGTGGACCCATGCTGCCGCACGATCTGACGATCGCGGCTTCCGGCGGGCTAATCCTCTGGTTCGGCTGGTATGGTTTCAACCCCGGCAGCACACTTTCCGCGATGGATTTTGAGGGTATCGGGCGCGTAGCGGCGAACACCACATTGGCGGCCTGCTCCGGTGGGCTTCTGGCGATGGCAGTGGCCTATATGATGAGCAAGAAGTGGGACATAAGCTTCACCGTCAACGGCTTTCTTGCAGGCCTCGTTGCGATCACATGTCCGTGCTACTGGGTCAGTCCGACCGGCGCGATTCTGCTGGGGGGTGTCGCAGGTGTCATCGTAGTTTACGGCGTCGAGATTCTGGAGTGGCTGAGGATCGATGATCCCATTGGCGCCGTACCCGTGCATGGCTTCTGCGGAATCTGGGGCACACTCTCACTCGGTCTGTTCGCAGCCGGGAAGTACGGAGCCACCGGGCCGTTCGCGGCCGATAACTCAGCTCCGTTGAAAGGCCTGTTCTATGGAGGTGGCACGACTCTGCTCACCGCGCAAGCGATCGGCAGCGCCACCATTACTCTGTCCACGTTCGCGGTAGCCTTGCTCTTGATGTATGCGGTCAATGCGCTGGGCGCCCTCCGGGTTTCCGCCGCAGGGGAAACGATCGGCCTCGATTTGCACGAGCATGGCATCTCAGCTTATCCCGAGTACGTTCTATCCTCCCTGGGCCAGCCGGCGGCAGTGGTCCTTGAGCCGACAAGCAAGATAGCCGCTACCTCGGGAGTGCAAATGCGCGCGCCGGAGCCTTCCCGCGGCATCTCCTAAGGGAATCGTCCGTTGGAGCAGGCCCCGCATTGATTTGAGGTGGCCTGCTTCGTCTTCATTGGAAAGGATAACCCATGGAAATTCAGGACACATATCAGGATGATCCAAATCCGCCCTATGGCCAAAAAGGGGCGTTTCGCAAGCTCACCATGACCGTCCCGCCTCAAACCTATCAAAGGCTCCTCCTCGAATCGATTCGGCGGAAGATCAACCATGAGCCGAATCATCTGATGTCCGCTTTGGTTCGAGAAGCACTGGACGAATACTTTACGATTGGAGACCTCGATGCGCCGGACCGCGGCACAGTGGAGTTGAGATGAAGAAAATTGAAGCGATCATACAGCCGTTCAAAATCGACGAAGTCAAGCAGGCCCTCCTCGACATTGGAGTAGAAGGCATGACGATCAGTGAAGTCCGCGGCCATGGACGCCAGAAGGGTCACAGCGAAGTCTATCGCGGGCATGAGTACAAGGTTGACTTGCTCCCGAAGGTGAAGATCGAAATGGTGGTTACAGCAGCTCGTGCTGAAGGGGTAGTGCAAGCATTGAGTGGCGCCGCACGCACCGGAAAAATCGGCGACGGCAAGATCTTCATCTCCGACATCGCGGATGCAGTTAGAATCCGTAACGGAGACCGCGGCGACCCCGCTCTTTAAGAGACTCCCGGTCATTGAAACAGAAACACTCCAGCCAACATCTCGGTCAGGCCACAAATCTCATGAACCCTCGATCGAATCCGCCATACGGAAAAAAGGGTGGTTTCCGAAAAATTACGATAGCGGTTCCCCCCCGATTGTACGAGCGGCTTGTAAAGGAATCGGCACGCCGCAAGATCGCTGGCGAAGAGAACCATTTGTTCTCGGCCCTGCTGCGTGAGGCCGTAGATCGGTACCTGGAAAACCTCGATGCGGGCTTCGAAGAGGCCTGACCTTCACTCCAGAGGTCGCTGTGATGTTTAGG
The DNA here is from genome assembly GCA_003175985.1 of Terriglobia bacterium. Taxonomy (GTDB): domain Bacteria; phylum Acidobacteriota; class Terriglobia; order Bryobacterales; family Bryobacteraceae; genus PSRJ01. Next base: position 1,990 of record PSRJ01000028.1, on the reverse strand, counting down.
ATCCGGCGACGCGATTGGGATGGCGCTTCGACATGAATTCGTTTGACGATTCCGCCGTTTGCCGAACCACGGACTTCGAGCGGAGCACCAACTCCTTCCCCATAGCCAACTCCGCCGGGTCTCCTTTGTAGCCCGGCATTTTCGGGTCGATGAACTCCCGCCGGAACAACTGATCCGATAGCAGAGTGATCAGAAGCAAGATCTCTGATTGACTCACTTCAAACTTGATGTTCTTCATAATCGTCCGCTCCGGATCCACGATTTCGCCGGGCGCGAGTTAAAGCTCCGCGTCAGGCAAGCTCGCCTCTATGGTTGACGGTAGTCGCGGTAGGCCGCGTTCGGTTCACGGGTGTCGTTAAACCACCCGAATCCCTTACACTCAATCACCATGTTTGCCAGCCGCCGGTCGACGAGAAACCTGCTCAACTCAGCCCCGTCCATCTGAGAAGACCGGCCGCGAATAATAAGGCCCCGCCGACAACTCCGCCGATGATCCTCCAGCGACGCTTTCGCGCCTGGTCCTGCAGTTTTCCTTTTTCGACCCAGCTTTTCCAGAGTTGCTCGTCCAGTTCGATAGTTTCTACTTGCAGGCGGTCCATTTCGTTTTCTCCTCGAAGCTCTGCTGCCAAAGAATGGCTTCGCTACAGTCCTTGTGCGCCGTCGCGGACAACGGGGCGGAGTTCCTGGATCAGACGGCTGCAGCGTTGAGATCGCTCGGCGGTGTCGCATAGTTCGAAGCTGAAGCCGGCCACGCAACGGAAATCGGAAGGAGGATTGAGCTCATTCAGGTGATCGAGCAAAGCCGCGCGAATATCGTCGACCGCACGGATGTAGATCCAGTCCTGAGCGTTGGACAGTCCGTAGACGCCGCCCCACGCAGGGGCGTTCTGCTTTATCGAAGCAGCCGTAAAGGAATAACTGCTGCGTCTTGCAAATGGCATCTTCTACCTCAGATTCCGAAGTTGCGCCACGGCGATTTCTGTTGCATCTCAGCCTGCACTCCAGGCCGCCGGTGGGGTGCCTTGCGAGCACTGGCGCGTTGAGCCTCGGCGAGCGCTTTGGTATCGGCGAAAGCCTGCACATCTGCGGCGGTTAGCTCGTGCTCGCCCTCCCAGCCTCGTTCCAGGTCGGCCGTCAATTTGTGACCGGACAGGATAGGACCTTCCTGAATGCCGATGCTATGGTCGCGGAAGATTGAAATGTCTGCGGCGACCGAGACTTCCTTCGTCAGCCGTCCGTCGGTGCGCACGTCGAACCGATACACGCGAGAGTTCTGCCTCTGGTCGAAGCCGAGATACCGGATCTCCACGAGTTCTGCCTTTCCGGACGATCGAGGATCGCCTCAGTCCATGATCGATAGATATGCTGGTTGGTGAGATGCCGCAGCGTTATCGGTCGCTTCGGTATCACGATCTGACTCACTTGTCGTTCCGGCGGCCTTGCGCGCATTCATTTCCTTGCGTTCGGCCGCCTTAATCCCTTTGGCGCTCCAACCGCCGCGTTTCATTTTGGCGCTTCTTGAAGGTCTCCATCATGGTCTCCTCTTTGCACGCCAGACTCTGAACGGAGCGGCCGTCGTGATAGACGGGCGCTGCCTTGAAGGGTTGTTTACCAGCGCGGCTCGCGCCGTTGACGACCGAAACCGCCGCCGTTTCCGCGACCGCCGCCCCCCTGGGGCTTGGGGCGAGCTTCATTGACATTCAGCGCGCGGCCTTCGAAATCGGCACCGTTCAAACCCGCGATGGCCCTGTCGCCTTCCTCGGTGTTGCTCATTTCGACAAACGCAAAGCCACGGGAGCGGCCGGTATCGCGATCCGTAACCAGATTGACGCGATCAACTGTTCCATACCGCTCGAACATTGCGCGGAGGGACGAATCCGTAGCGGCAAAATCCAGATTGCCTACAAAAATATTCTTCACTTTTACTCTTTCTGTCTTTCAATTGTGCGGGCAAGACGAGGCAGATCAGGACAGCCAAGCTCTGGCGGGA
>PSRJ01000289.1 GCA_003175985.1 Terriglobia bacterium | reverse complement strand
TCCAATGACACCGGCCACAAGGGCGGCAGCGCATCGTTTGCCGTCGATCATCCCGAGAAGCTGATCGATTTCGGGTACCGCTCCATGCACGAGATGGCGATCCAATCGAAAGCGATCATCCAGGCATTCTACAGCCGGGAGCCGCGGCTTTCCTATTATCAGGGGTGCTCGACGGGCGGCCGGCAGGGGCTGATGGAGGCGCAGCGGTATCCGGCCGATTTTGACGCGATCATCGCCGGTGCGCCGGTCAACAACGCCGTCCACCTGAACGTACAGTCGGTGGCACGGCAGGTTGAGATGCTGCGAGAGCCCGCGCGCATCCTGCCGCCCAATAAGGTGACTCTGTTTGCAACCGCCGTGGTTGCGGCATGCGACGCCAAAGACGGTGTGAAGGACGGCATTATTTCCGATCCTCAGATGTGCCGGTTCGATCCCAGAGATCTGCAGTGCAAAGCGGAAGACGCGCCTGATTGTCTTACGGCCCCTCAAGTGGAGACAGCGAAGCGCGCTTGGGAGCCCGTGAAGATGAAGAACGGCGAAATGGTTTATCCGGGCAGTTCTCCGGGATTCGAGTCCGGTTACCGTATGCCGGCTCCCGGCACGCCGACAAATCCGCTATTTACGGACATGCCCCGCTTTGTGGGACATCAGAACGCCAACTGGGACGTCATGTCGTTCGATCTCGACGCAGACCTCGCTTTGGCCATGAAAAATGGTGCGTTTATCGAATCCACGGACCCCGACCTGGCCAAAGTTCAAGGCGCGAGGCGGAAAGCTTCTGCTCTATCATGGCTGGGCCGATCCCGGGCCGGCTCCGCAAAACACGATCAACTATTTTTCGGCGGTAGGCGCGAAACTCGGCGGAAGGCAGGATGACTGGATGCGCCTTTTCCTGATGCCTGGCATGGGGCATTGCGGTGGCGGAGTCGGTCCGGATCGAGCCGATTTCCTGGCTGAGATGGAAGACTGGCGCGAAAAAGGACAGGCGCCGGAGCACATCGTGGCCACGCGCGCGGCAAACCAACAGGGACGCACGGAGATGGCGCGGCCGCTCTGTCCGTATCCGCAATTCGCTAAGTATACAGGGGCGGGCAACACTGACGATGCGAAGAATTTTGTTTGTGCCGTGAGGTGAGGCCGAAACGAACCCGGCTATCTGCGGTATCCGCCACACGTTAGACCGACGCTTGCCGTGAACGGACACCCAGCAGTAAGTTCGCGACATCATTGGACCGCCAATGGCGGCACGGCGCCGCCCAGGAACCGGCCCCGCGCGCGGTAGAATCAGTGGTGATGGAGAACTGGAGGGATCGCATCACCGTCAACCCTGCAGTCTGTCATGGCAGGGCGTGCATCCGAGGAACCCGGATTATGGTCTCCGTCGTTCTCGACAACGTCGCCGCCGACATCCCAAGATCTGAGATTCTAGCCAGCTACCCATCTCTAAAGCCGGAGGACATCGAGGCTGCTCTTGAATACGCAGCGGAATTGGTCCGAGAAGGCTCGATCGACCTGCCGGCCGAACTCACCGCGTGAAATTCAAGATCGATGAGAATCTACCAGCGGAGACGGCTGCGATTCTGCGCCAATCCGGATTCGTTGCCGACACAGTTGCAGAGGAGGACCTGTCTGGATCAGATGATCAAGCGGTCATTGCAAGGAGTCGATCGGAGGATCGAATCCTGGTGACGCTGGATCTGGATTTTGCAAACATTCGCGCTTACCCGCCGGGCGAGCGAAACCTCGTCCGACGATACCTCCGATAGCGCGCCTCACTCCCCGAACCGCACCGCCCGCCTCTCGCGGCTGGCGTAACTGGCGATCGCGGCCAGCACGAACACCGTACCAGCCGTCGCGGCCATGGCGATCGAATAGCTCGTTCGCCCGGCGAAGATCGCCTCGATATAAGCCACCGATCCCGCAATCAGAACTCCGCACTGATAGCCGAAGCCGGGCAGGAAGCCACGAACCGAGTCCGGCGAAAGTTCCGAGAGATGCGCCGGGATGACGCCCCATGCGCCCTGCACCATGAACTGCATCAGAAATGCGCCCGCCACCAGCAGTCCCATCGACGGCGCAAAGGCCCATACCGGTATCACCACGATGCCCGCCAGCAGCGCCGTGATCATCGCCCGGCGCCGGCCCATGCGGTCCGATAACAAACCAAATAACGTACCGCCGATGATCGCACCCGCGGCGGAGACGGCCGTCATGGCAGCGCGCTGCTTCGCGGAAAAATTCCATTGCCGTTGCAGGAACGTCGGGTACATGTCCTGCGTGCCGTGCGAAACGAAGTTAAACATGGTCATCAGCACTACAATGAACGCGAATGTCTTCCAGTGGGAGAGGATGGCCCGAAACAGGTGATGCCAGCTCTGTTCGCGTGTCTTTTCCCAGACTTCCGATTCTTTCACGCGATAACGCACGAACAACGCCAGCAGCGCGGGCAGGCCGCCCAGAAAGAATAGGGGCCGCCATCCCACGCGGTCGAACAGGAAGAAGTAACAAATGCCCGCCAACAGATTGCCAGCGGCGTATCCCTGTTGCAGCACCCCGGAGAGCAGCCCGCGGATCCGCGGCGGAACTTTTTCCATCGCCAGCGATGCGCCGACACCCCATTCCCCACCCATGCCGATACCGAACAGGGCGCGCAGCACCATGAACGTCGTGTAATTTGGCGCGAGTCCGGAGAGAACTTCGACCACCGAGTAGAAGATCAGGTCGAGCATGAGGGGCAGCCGCCGCCCGTAGCGGTCCGCCAAAAGGCCGAAGAGGAACGCGCCTACCGGCCGAAACGCCAGCGTCAAAGTGAGGGAAAGCGCCATCGCGGCGTCGGACACATGAAAGTCGCGGCCGATCGCCGTCAGACAATACACCACCAGGAAGTAGTCGAACGCGTCGAGCGTCCACCCCAGAAATCCCGCTAGTACGGCGGACCGGTGATCCGCGGAAACGCCATCCATGCGGCTACGGGGCCGCCCTTGAGCTAAGGTCATTCTTCGCCGCCCAATGGAGGCCGATGCCTCCCAGAATGAAACTACGAGCCTCTACTTCACGGTAACCGTTGCCACGCAGCAACGACGAGAAATCGTCAATCGAGACGAAACTTCGAAGCGAATCGGGAATATATGTGTAGACGCGCGGGCGTCCATGGAGCAGAACGCCCCAAAAAACCCCTTGCGCGTAGAGATAGGCCAGGTACAAGCGCCGGAGAAGACGGTTCGCCGGCAGAAAGAAATCCAGGCTCACCAGCAATCCGCCGGGCCGGGTCACACGTTCGATCTCGCGGACGCTCGCGCGCAAATCGCGGAAGTTCCGCAACCCGTAGCCTACGAACACGCAATCGAAAGCGCCGTCGCGAAACGGAAGCCTGCCGGCGTCCGCACAAACGGCATCCGGGATGCCCCGCGCGCGCGCCAGGCCCAACATTCGCTCCGTCAAGTCGGCGGCTACTGCCGTCGCGCGGGGATACACGCTCCTCACAAGGTCGGAAAAATCGCCCGTCCCCGAGGCAAGGTCCAACACCACCGGACTCTCCGGTAAAGCCGCTTCCTGTACCCCCGTGCGCTTCCATTTGCGGTCCATTCCATAAGAGAAGGCCCGCGTAATGAAGTCGTAACGCGGCGCCACCGTGTGGAACATGGCGCGCATCAGGCGCAGGTTTTGCCGTTCGGCCGGAGGTCGCATTCTCGCAGCCGAATTGTATCAAAGTGGAAACGGGCGAATCGGCGTTACCTGCGTGAAGACCGGGCGTTGATGACGCGCGGCGGCTCCACCACGGCGCTCGCCGAAAACGTGCTGAGCGGCGGAGCGATCGATGTGTCGACCATCTGTACCATGGCGTACGCCGGCATATCTTCGGCTTCCTTGAAGAAGGTCAGGCACGTCTGGCTGTCATCGAAATCCACCCGGATCAGGTCGCCGCCGCGCACCTGGTCGGTCGCAATCAGATTTGAAAGCGGATGCACGAGATTGCGTTCAATCGCGCGTTTCAGATGCCGCGCGCCGTACTTCACGTCTGTGCCTTCCCGCAGCAGATATTCCCTGGCCGGATCCGTCAGAGAAAAAACGAAAGGCGCTCCATTGGCTGAATTAAATACGCGCTGCTGCACCATGTTCAGCTCGATAGTCAGAATTTTGCGGAGTTCACCTTCGCCGAGCGGGCGGAAAACCACCGTCTTATCGATCCGGTTCATGAACTCCGGCGTAAATTTGCGCCGCGCGGCCTCTACTCCGGCTCGCGAAACCTTATCGGTCAGCTTTTCGCTCACCACGCCGGCCGCCGTCTCTCGTTCCGCCTCGCCCGCGGCAAAGCCGAGATTCGGACGCAAGAGCGAACTCATTTCCGCCGCGCCCAGGTTGCTGGTCATGAAGATCAGCGCCCGGGAGAAATCCACCCGGCGGTTGTCGCCCAGCGTGAGGGTGGCCTTATCCAGGATTCCCAGCAGCAGGTTCCACAACGCGTCGCTGGCCTTCTCGATTTCATCGAACAGCACGAAGCTGATCTTGATCCGCTCCGTATGGTATTGGTTCAGCACTTCCTGGCTTAACAGAGGATGCGTTTCCCTGTGGCCGAGATATCCGGGAGGCGAGCCGATCAGCTTGGCGATTTCATGACTGTGCTGGAACTCCGCGCAATCGATCTTGATTACGGCGCGGTTGTCGCCCAGCAGGCTCTCCGCCGTCGCTTCCACCAGGCGGGTCTTTCCCGAACCCGTCGGCCCTAAGAAAAGGAAGTTACCGATGGGCCGCCCGGGGCTGGTCATCCCCGAAAGAAACGTCTGGTAGATATTGATGATCTGCTGGATGCCCTCATCCTGGCCAATGATCCGCTTCCTCAGATCTCCTTCCAGCTTTTCCGCTTCGTAACCGGTCTGTCTCGGATCAAGTTGTTTGTTCAGGCGCCCCATACTTCCTCGTCCTCTCTCGATTCCCAATCCCATCAGGTTCATGGCACCGTTACCAAGAGCAAATCACATGCCAAGGGGTCGGCGCGGGCATAAGCGCGTCTGGTGTTTGCCCGCCGCGTGAGGTTGATTACTTTTTAGGCTGCGAAGGGCGCATTTCCACACGACTGACCATCGTTCGCGCGGGCATCCGCAGCACCATCGCCACGGCTTCCGCCACGTCCTCCGGCGCAATCATCCAACTTGTCTCGCTGCGATCGAAAGGTCCTCGGGAGAATCCCGTGGCTACGCTCCCCGGCATAATGTAACTCACGCGCACGTTGTCGTAGCGATGATCCAGCATCAGAGCTTCGCTGAATCCATTGAGTCCGAATTTCGACGCGTTGTAGCCGGCGCCTTCGCTGAAAGCGTTCCGTCCGGCCAGACTCGAGATGTTGACTACAAAGCCGCCGCCGCGGTGGAGAAAGCGCGCCAGCGCTTCGCGCGTGCAATAGAAGACGCCATTCAGGTTCAGCCCAATATTCCGGTGCCACTCCTCGATTGTCATCTCCGCCACCTTCGCGAACGCCCCCACGCCGGCGTTGTTCACCAGGATATCCACGCCGCCGAAACTTCGATCGACAGCTTGGAAGAACTTGCTCACTTGCTCCGCGTCCGTGATGTCGGCCGGGTATCCGATAATGTTGCGGCCAGCCCCCTTCATGGCTGCCACCGCCTCGTCCACCGGCTCGCGCGTTCGTCCGCAAATCGCGACCGACGCTCCCTCGCACAGCAGACGTTCGGCAATGGCGCGTCCGATTCCACGCGTGCCGCCAGTGACCACGGCCACCTTTCCGGATATCGTTTCCATACGAGAATTCTACGCGAAGCGCCGGCCTGGCCCCAACCTGCTTGTTAGAATGAAAACAGGAATGGCTTCCAGCGCTGCTTCCCTGCGGGAAATCCTGGAAACGCGGCTTTCACGATTAGTCGTCGAAATCGAAGGACTCTTTGAGAACCAGCTTTCCTCCCAGGTAACTGCGGAGCTGGAGCAGCGTGTCGCGCGAATTTCGGCGGCCGTCATGGAGCGCGCCCGTGGTGAAGTCGCCGACCAGTTGAACCAGGGGGCGCGCCGCATCCGGCAGGCGCCGGATGCCGAGCAACTGGCCGCAACGCTGGTCGAGGCGGCCTCGCTGTTTGCCTCCGGGGCAGCGCTATTTTACGTTACAGAGTCGGCCGCTCGCGGCGGCCCTGTTCGTGGATTACCAGAGGCTCAGATCGAGGCGTTTCGCAATCTCGAGATTCCCCTTTCCTCCGCCGCCGCTCTGGCACAGGCCGTGCGAAGCCGCGACCCCGTCGCCACTGTTACTTCGCACGCCGAACTTTCCGCCGACCTGGCGGCGGTCGCCGGCCACACTGCGGAAGGGCGCGCGTTTATTTATCCGGTCGTCGTCGCCGAGCGCGTACTGGCATTACTATATGCCTGGGGAAACGTGCAGGGTTCAGCGCTCGAATTATTTACA
>PSRJ01000280.1 GCA_003175985.1 Terriglobia bacterium | reverse complement strand
CGTAGCTCAGTTGGATAGAGCGTCTGGCTACGAACCAGAAGGTCGGGAGTTCGAATCTCTCCGGGCGCACCATATTGCCGTTTTCGGAACCTGATACTGCTTGTGCCCAGCCTGTAACGCACCGCGCCCTCCACTTCACGTAAAATCTCAACAACTGCTCCCGCGACGTGGCAGGAAACGAGAGGTTCCGCGAATGTACGAACAATTTGGCGGCCTGGTCGACCAGGCTTCGAAAACCGTTACTTTCAAGCTTTTCGTTCCCGATGGCGAGCGCGTCCCTTCGCAATACGAAGGCGGCGGGCTTCCACGCCTCACCGACGTGTTTGTCGTGGGAAGCTTTCAGAATCCCGCGACCAGGGAGTGGTCGCTCGATACACCGATCCGAATGGCGCCCTCGGATTTCTTCGATCCCGAGCTCAAAGGCGTCGTCTTCACGCACACAACCGCTCCCTTGCCCGACGGATTCTACGAATACAAATACCTGGTCCATTTCGAAAATGCGGACCCGCGGCTGCTGACCGACCCCTGCGCGCGCTACGGCGGTACGGAGAACCAGAATTCCGGATTCGTGGTGGGCGGAGCGGTCGAAACCGTCAAACCGCTGGCCTCGCGCTTACCTTACAGCGAATTGATGATTTACGAGCTGATGATCGATGACTTCACCGCGAACCTTAAGAAGCCCGATGAGGCGCCGCTCCAGACGATCGTCCGAAAGCTCGACGACCTGGTGGCTTTAGGAATCAACGCCATCGAATTCATGCCCTGGACGGCTTGGACATATCCCGATGATCCCAACTCCGATTTCAGTTGGGGCTACAATCCGGTGCAGTACTTCTCGGTTGCCCACAAATACACGCTGAACCCCAGCACCGAAACGGACAAGCTGGTGTACCTGAAACGCCTCATCAACGAGTGTCATGCGCGCAACATCCACGTCATCATGGACGGCGTCTTTAACCATGCCGACGCCATCCCGCCCGATCGCGGTTTTCCTTACTACTGGCTGTATCAGGACCCGGCCGACTCACCCTACGTCGGCAACTTCGCGCAGGCAGCGTTCTTTCATGACCTGGATTACGCCAACCAGTGCACGCTCGAATATATTCGGGATGCCTGTATTTACTGGATCGACGTGTTCAAGATCGATGGGATCCGCCTGGATAATACACTCGGCTTCTACAAACCCGATGACCGGGGCCATGGCCTGCCGAAACTCCTCTCGGAGCTGCGCGGGCATCTCTCCAAGACGGGCAACAAGAACTTCGCGTTCACTCTCGAGCACAGTTGGGATTTCGCTGCCATCGACGTGGTGAACGGCGTGGGCGCCACCAGTTGCTGGCTCGATCCCTTCCGAAGCGAGAACATGGACTTCCTCGGCAACCGTCCCGAGGGACACCCGCAGGTGGAACCTGCCATCATGCGGCTGCTCGATTCCGGCCGCGATTTCGGCAGCGGCCGCGTGCCCACCACGTACATCGAGAATCACGATCATAAGCGCTTTATGCTGAAAGCCGGTGGACGGCCGTTTTGGTTCCTCATCCAGCCCTACGTGGCCGCGTTGTTTACGAGCCCCGGCGCGACACTCATCTATAACGGGCAAGAGTTCGGGCTCGACAATGACATGCCGGAAGATGGCGCGGGACGAGTGGTCCCGCGGCCGCTCGACTGGAACCAGCTCACCGCCGATCCGGGGCCGAAGGTGTTTGGGCTGTATCAGAAGATGATGAAGATCCGCAGCGGCCATCCCGCTCTGCGGACTTCAAATTTCTATCCCAGCGGGTGGGACGAATCGAGGACTGTGCGCGATGAACACGGATACGGCATCGATCGGGCGAATAATGTCGTGGTCTATCATCGTTGGCGGGTCGATGGAGGGCAGACCGAACGCTACTACGTGGTTCTGAATTTTTCGCAGTTCGACCGGCACGTTTCCTTTGAGGTTCCAATTGGGGGGCCCTGGGCGGAGCTAATGAGCGGGGGCAGCGCTACCCCGGCCGGTGGCCGCCTTAACGTGGACGTCGGCTCAAATTGGGGATCGATCTACTTCCGAAAAGATTGAAGGAGCCCGGGGCGGGCCATAGTCCTGCCCCGAGTCTCTATTTCGATTTGCTTAGCCGGCGGAAGTAGTCCGCCACCTTGTCGGCATAGCCTGGGGGCGGAGTCTCGTTGCCCGCGCTCCGAATGCTGCCGCCGCCCGTCTCGTCGACTTTGCGGCGCAGTTCCAGTTCTACCTGCTGGATATCCGCGATCATAGCCGCGTTAATCCTGGTCAAAAGCTCCGGGTCGTTCGCGTAGCTGAAGGGGTTTAGCCGCTGCATCTCGCGAATCAACGCCTGGAGATCCCGCGCGGTGTTGGGATCGCCTTGCAATTGTCCCTGAAGTGCCTGGAGCTGCTCCAGAGTGTCCCGGTAATTCCGCTCGAAGCCCCGAGGATCGACATATCCGCCCGAGAGTGTAGGGTCGTTGTTGCCGAGGCCGCCGTAGGGTCCCCAAACGTTTCCATGGCGCGGGCCAAAGGCACCGCCATTCGGACCCGCCTGGGGTTGGCCATTGCGGCTGAGCGTTCCGGTCTGATAGCCGCCCTGTGCATTGCCGCCGCCCTGCTGGCCGCCCTGTTGCCCTCCCTGCTGCTGTCCACCTTGTTGCCCACCCTGCTGTTGCCCGCCTTGTTGCTGCCCACCCTGCTGCCCATTCTGGCCGCGTTGGCCTTGTTGGGCCTGGCGCTGCAACTGTTCGAGCTGCTGCCGCAGTTTTTCCACCTGCCCGAGAGCTTGTTCTACGGCCTTGTCCTCTTTGTCATTTCCGCCGGCTCCGCCTTTTCCGTCTTTGCCCTCAGTCATGGCCTGCTTCACGCCCTGTAACTGTTCGCGAAGATTATTCAGGCCTTGGGTAATCATCGATTCCGAGAGCACGGCGTATTCGCCCAAACCGCGCCGGATATATTCGCCGTTACGTTCCATGTCGCGCGGCAGCTCCTGCTGCTGCATCTGGCCCAGCGCTTCGCGCAGCTTGCCGGAGGCTTTGGGTTGAGTCGCCGCGAGATCGCGCACAGCCGACTGCATTTGCGATTCGAGCCGCTTGGTATCGTCCACTTCCTTGCGCCGCTGCTCATATAACTGCTGCGCCTGCTGCTGCGTCATGCGTCCCTGCTGGCCCAGGCCTTGTTGCTGGCCCAGGCCTTGTTGCTGGCCCTGGCCCTGTTGCTGCCCTTGACCCTGTTGGCCCTGGCCGGTCACCGCGCGGCGCAACTGGCCTTCGAAATCCTGCTGACGCCGGGCCAGGTCATCGGCCTGCTGCTGCAGGTCTTCCAGCTTGTTGCCGGACTGCTGGTTTCGCAAACCGGCCAGCAACTGCTCGGCTTCCTTCAATTGCTCAGCGGCGCGCTTGGCTTCCGCATCGCTCTGGGGGGTACCCGCCTGCTGGGAAGAAGCTGCTTGCCGCATGTTCTCCAGCGCCTTTTGCAGGCGATCGACTGTCTGCCGCAACTGCTGGGACTGCTGGCCGCTCATGCCGCCCTGACCGGCGCGCCCGGATTGCTGCCCTTGCTGGCCTTGTTGTCCCTGCTGTCCGGACTGGCCCTGCTGGCCCTGCTGCGACTGTTGTCCCTGCTGCCCCTGCTGGTTTTGCAGTTGCCGCGTTAACTGATCGAGCTGGCGCTGGAGCTGCTCCGCCTCGCGGCGCAGCATTTCCTGCTCATACCGCTTCTGCGAAAGCTGCTGCTGGTTGCGCTGCTGATTGGCCAGTTCCTGCTGCCGGCGCGCCAGTTGTTCCAGCTTCTGCAACGCGTCGTCGATTTCCTGCTGGCGCTGATCGGCCGATTGAGCCTGCTGCCCGCTCTCGAATTGGTTCTTCTCCGTATCGAGCTCGAGATCGAATAGGCCTTCCAGATCACGGGCGCCGCCCTGCGCGCCGCCGCCACCACCGCCGCCGTTGCCAAAGGCCACCTGGATATCGCGCCGGGTTGCCTCGGCGCGCAGCAGGTGCTGCAGCGCCTGCTCTTCCGGTCCGAGGGCCTCGGCCCACTTCGCGCCTTTCAACTTGTCTGAGGCGGGAGTCATGGCAGCCACGGCCTCTTCCATGTCCTTAACGAAATTCTTGAACGAGTCGCCCGCTTCGGAAAGCTGCCGGCTCTTCATGCGGTCGGCCAGAGATTTCGCCTGATCGCGCAGTTTCGATTGCACCTGCGAGAGAAATGCTGCGTTTTCGGAATCGGTGGCTTTGGCGCCCTTTCCTTTAAGTTGATTCCACGTAGCGGCAATGATCTCTTTCTGGCGCTGTGAAATCTGATTCTGATCGTCCTGCCCGCCGCCACCGCCGCCTCCGCCACCGCCCTGCTGCGACTGCGAATAATTGCGCTCGAACGGCTGCGCTTCGATGAAGTACATGTCCGTGCGCGTCGTTTCGCGTGCATCCTTGGCGACACCGTAGAGGCTCACCACGTCGCCCGGAACTACTTTGAAATCTTCCAGGGCAATCGTCATCGAGCCGGCGGAATTCTTTGCCCCTTTGTTTGGCAGAAGCGAGACGACCTTTTCAGGAGCGCCGTTCACGGAATAATGCACCTCGACGTCTCGCAATCCGAAATCGTCCGTAGCTTCCGCTGTAACCGTGACCTCTTCGATCGGGGAGGCGCGGTAGTCCCGGCCCGGCTTAGTCAGCTTGATATCGGGTGGGCGGTCCTTCTGGGCCTCAATGAAGTAATCTTCGGTGAGCCGGACGTCTTCGCCGCTCTCGACCGCGGCAATGTGATATTGGCCGTCCTTAAGGATAGACACCTTCGCCGTGAGGTTTCCGTTGGGGCCCGCGCGCAGCATTACTTTCGAGCCGTCATCCAACAGAAGCGCACCGTTGGTCAGGGGACGATCGGTTTTGACCTCTATGTCAGCCGTCGTGCCTTCCACGGCCCGCAGATCACCGCCGGGCGTTTCGACGAAGTCCTTCATCCCGGTCCAGGCCGGGTAGTGGTAGGTGGTAGTGATACCCTTCACGGAGGGCAGGTCGATCACATTGAGCTTGTAATTCTTCGAACGTACACCACCGGCCTCCACGTAGTATTCGAGGGATTCCGGCACGCCGGCGAGCACGAATTCGTACGCAGAGCCCGCAGCCTGCGTCACCATGTCGGCCTGCTCCCATTGCGAAGAGCTGGCATATTTCAAAAAGAAGCGCACCTTGGGCGCTGTGAAACCCATCAGCCGCGCACTGAATTCCTGGTTGGCGCGCTTGCGCACCGATTTGTTCCCCGGCTCAACCTGGATGTCGTAAAACGGCTTCATTTCACCTTTGGGGAGGCCGCCCCAAAGAAGAGACGTGCCGTAACCGAGGAAACCCGGCCCGGACAGTCCCAGCCAGAGGAGCACCACGGCCGAGATCACGGCGGCCGAAGAGAAGCTGAACACCCACGAGGTCTTGGCCACCTCCTTGGGCTCCGCCTGCTGCGCCACCGACAAGGCATCCGCGGCCAGAAGGTGCAGGAAAGGATCGTTGGCGTTCTGGTCCACCTTCTCGCTGAAGGTGAGCAAACGCTCTTCGAACTGGGGATACCGGGATTCGGCCTCTCGTGCGGCGCGCTTCTGGTTGAGGCGGATTACCGGGATGACCAGCGCCGCGGCAATTGCAAAGGCGATCCCGAAAAAGAGCAGCAATCGCGCGCTCACCACGCTGGGGCTGGAAAAGGCGTAATGGTTGGCGACGATCACCGCGAGCACGGTAAAAACCAAAGCTGCAGCCGTAGTGGCCGCGATTCCGCGTGTGACCGCCAAAAGACGCAGCCGCCGTTCGACCGCGCCCAAATATTCCGACAACCGATCCAAAGGTCTCATGCCGCCTCTTTATCTACTGCAAGATGCCGGTTTCCCAAAAATGATTCCGCCACTGCCAGCAGGAGCACCGCCAGCATCACGTACCACCACAAGGAAAGCGGTTTTTGTTCCCCTTCCGCTCCCTCAGTGACACCGGCCGTCCCCTGCGCTGTATTCTGCCACAAAGTGAGGGTGTCCGGCGCGACGGGGGTGAGGTCCGATTCATGCCGGTCCGCATTGACCGCCACCAGCTCGCTGCGCCCGTTAGGCCGGCGGATATCGTAAAAGCCCGCCATGGTGAATTGGATATTCTGCGCACGCGTGGCCTCTTCGAGCGAAAGCGCACGTTCCCCCTTGGGGTCGACTACATCTACCGCTGTGCCCTTTTCCTTCGAATCGCGCAGTTCCTCGAAGGAGCCCACCGGAACGCTGGGAGGCAAATCCTCGAGCCGGCCCAAATAGCGCGCAGTCCGGTCGATGAACGGCACAAAGGAAGAATGCACCGGGAAATCGTTGGCGATGTTATCCAGTGTGGAGGCGAACACCACGATGTGTCCCTCCCCGAGTTGCTCGTCCATCAATAGCGGCGTGCCGTCGGTAAGCCTGGCCGCCACGCGTGCTTTGGCTGGCTGCACACGGATCGCCTGGTAAAACTTCACGTCACCCCAGCGGCTGTCTTTGAGGATCGAAGGATACCCTGCATCCAGCCAGGCGGCCGTCTGGAATCGCTCCCCTTCCCGGCCCGCATAACGCGACCCATCGACGCGTGTGTCCGATACCGGCACCTTGGAACTCGTGACTGCCTGGCGTCCGAGGGCGATCAGCACCGCGCCGCCGCTGCGCACATAGTCGCGAAGCTGCGTTTCGAATCCGGGCGCCAATCCGCCCACATCCGACAGCACCACGAACGCGTACTTCGCGGGCGATACATTGGCCACCTGCTCGACGGCCGCCGGGTCGATCACGAACGCCGATTGGCCCGCGGCATCGAGCGCAGCCTGGAAATAGAGCAGCCCGCGCGTATTCCCGGCCTCGTGAACAAACAGGGCGTGGCGCGGCTCCACACGCTCCACCGAAAAATAGAACGTGTCGTCGTTGGGCAGCGCATCTCCGGAGTCGATGCGCACCAGGCCTTTGTTCATGCCAAAGGGCGCATCGAGCGAGAGGAATTCCACTGTGGCGCGGCCGCCTTCCGGCACCTCCACGTTCTTGGATTCGATTTCCCGCTGGTTCAGGACCAGGGTCACGCGACGCGTCGATTTCTGATTGTTATACCCGGCCACCGTCACCAGTACGCGGGACTTCTTGGAATCGTAGACTCTGCGCGGCGCTACCACGTTCTCCACGGCGAAGTTGGCCGCGGGCTTGGCATCGATGGGATGAGCCTCCAGTTTCACCGCCGCATTCAATTTGAGATCGTTGAAGTTGGTGGGCATGCCGCTCTGCTGCATGTCGGAAAACAGGTGCACGTCGAGCGGCAGCTTGGTCGCCTGCGCAATCGAACGCAGCGACCGCGTCAGCTCCGCATAGGACGTCCGAGCATCGGACGGTTCGATCGCATCGACTCCACCGTTTAACGCCGTGTGGTCATCGGTAATCTCCGACATCACCGCCACGCGCGAGCCGAATGCGATCACCTGGCCGCGTTCGCCCCCGCGCAGCCCGCCGATCAGCGATTTCGCGGCCCGCTTAGCCTGGGCCAGGCGGTCTCCCGAACGCATGCTCAGGGAATTATCGATGGCAAGGACGGTGATTTCCCCGGAACGAGTGAGCGGCAGGATCTGCTGACGGACATACGGGTGCGCAAAGGCCAGAACGATGAGAATCACTAACAGCGTGCGGAGCGCAAACAGGATCAGATAACGCAGCCGCCGATGCTTGATCGAGCTCTGCGTCCGCTGCTCGAAGAACATCAGCGAGCTGAAGGGAGTGGGCGTGGTCTTGTGCTTGCGCAGCAGGTGCAGCCATACGGGCAATCCCACCGCCACCAGACCACCGAGAAACCAGGGCGTCAGAAAACCCATTTACATTCTCCCCTGCCGGATATTCAGGTATTCCCGCAGCCCCTCGTCCAGCGGACGCGCCGTGTTCATCAGGAAATAATCGAATCCCGCCGATTTCGCCTTCGAGCGCAACGCTTCGATGTGCGCGTCGATCTTCACACGGTATTCCTTCCGCGCATATTCCGGCGACACTTCCAGCGAATTGGCGTTGTTTTCCATGTCCACCAGCAGCACGGGCTCGCGGAATTTAGGCGCAATTTCCTGCGGGTCGAGAATGTGAAACAGGATGACTTCGTTCCCTTTGAAGCGTAGAGGCTCGATGGTTTTGACAATTACCTCGGGTTCCGCATAGAAATCCGAGAGCACCAGGACCAGGCCCTTGCGATGCAGGAAATTCTGAAAGTGAACGAACGGCTTGGCAAAGTCGGTATGCGTTCCCGGCTCGGCCTTCTCAATCGCGTGCAACAGACGAAAAATCTGCCCCTGGCGCGTGGAAGGAGGGATGTAGTTGGCCACATCCTCATCGAAAATAATGAGCCCCGCCGCGTCGCGCTGCAGGTTTGCCATGTAGCAAAGGGACGAAGCCAGGAATCGCGCAAAATCCAGCTTGTGGACCTCATGCGAGCCGTAGGCCATAGACGCCGAGGTATCCAGCAGCACCAGGACCTGGGTGTTGGTCTCGCCGCGATAGCGCTTCAGGAAACAGCGGTCGGTTCGGGCGAAGACATTCCAGTCGACGTGCCGAAGATCGTCGCCCTCCGAGTACGCGCGGTATTCAGCGAATTCCTGGCTGAAACCGAAATCGGGCGAGCGGTGCAGCCCTGCCACAAATCCATTGACCACGGTTTTGGCGATAAGATCCAACCCCGAAATCGAGGCCAGTATGGCCGGGTCTAGGAATTGCTGCAGCATGCGCCCTCGGTTGACTCTAAGATCACTCTGCGTCTCCGCGTTTCTGGCGGTAAATTCTCAGTCTCTAGGCGACGGTTTCCACTCCAGCAGCTTCTTCAAAATGTCGTCTTGCTTCAAACGGTCCGATTCGGCATGGAAGTTCAACAGGATTCGGTGGCGCAACACGGGCGTATACAGCGCCCGGATATCGTCGTAGGTCACGTGATAGCGGCCCTTCATCAATGCCCTTGCTTTGGCCGACAAGACCAGGAACTGCGCGGCACGCACGCTCGCGCCGTAGTTCACATACTTTTTGACGAAGTCGGGCGCCGTTTCGTCACTATTGCGTGTCGCCCGGACCAATTCGATGGCGTGCCGCGCTACGCTTTCGCCAATAGGAACCATACGTACCAGTTGCTGAAATTCGAGGATTTCCTGGGCATTGGTCACGGATTCGGCCTGCGGCAGCGTGGTCATGGTGGTGAGGTCAATTACTTTGAGCTCTTCATCTGCGTTCAGGTAATCGAGCACCGTGTTGAACAGAAAACGGTCGAGTTGCGCTTCCGGGAGGGGATAGGTACCTTCGAGTTCGATGGGGTTCTGCGTTGCCAGTACGAAGAATGGTGCCGGCAGCGTGTAGCTGTGGCCGCGCACGGTGCAGGCGCGTTCCTGCATGGCTTCGAGCAGCGCGCTCTGTGTCTTGGGCGGCGTACGGTTGATCTCGTCGGCCAGCAGAACGTTGCAGAAAATCGGACCAGGAACAAACGTCCAGGTGCGGCGTCCGGTGGCGGAGTCTTCCTCAATGATATCGGTACCCGTAATGTCACTCGGCATCAGGTCGGGCGTGAACTGGATGCGCTTGAAGGCCAGCCCGAGCGTCTGCGCCATGGTACGCACCAGCAGCGTTTTAGCGGTACCCGGCAAGCCCGTAATGAGGCAGTGGCCGCCCACGAACAGGCCGATCATGACCTGCTCGAGCACCTCCTCCTGGCCGACGATCACGCGGCGCACCTGCGTGACCATTTCGGATTGCACCTGGCGGAAGCGGTCGATCCGCGACCTGAGAACGTCCGGCTCCAACTGCGGCGATACGGTTGTCGACATTGAGAAAAAGTTTCCGTTTCTATTTTGGTTCGGTACTGCTTAGTTCCAACAGCAACTTCTGAGCGGGACGGAAGCCGGGCGCCGTCTCCAGCGCGGCCAGCGCTTCGTCTTTGGCTTGCGCAGTCTGATGGTTCAGATTGAGGGCTCGCGCCAGATCGTAGTGAGCCTGCGCCGGATCCAGCGGATTGTGAGCTACCACAGCGCCGAATTCGCGTAGCGCGCCCGCCACATTCCCCTGATCGGCCCAGAGAGCACCCAGGCGCTGGTGCTGCTCGTTATCCATCGGGTATATGTAATTGAGCCGTTCCAACGCCTCGGCCGCCTCTTTCTTGCGGCCGGCCTCTTCCAGGTCCTTCGCCAGTCCCTTGATAGTGGCTGGACTGCGCCCCCCGGCCTTCACGTACCGCTGCAACTCTGCAATGGCGGCGTCTTTATTCTTTTTCGCCAGGTACGCGCTCGCCAGGAATTCGTAAACGCTACCAGCTTCCACGTAGTCCGGATAGAGGTCGCGGACCGCCGTTCCCAGCTTGATTACGCCATCGTAGTCCTTGGCCTGCGAGAGCTCATTGATCTGCTTCATGGTCTTGCGCCACTCGTCAAAGTTATCCACGACGTGTTTGGTGTCGGCCTCTACCCACGCCAGAAATCGCTTGTCGAATTCTTCCGGTTCGATCTTCAGCTCTTTTCGGATGACCGCGCCGGTCTCTTCGCCCGCGCCGAAATCGTGCAGCATCGCCAGCAGCGTATCCCATCCCCACTTATCGTTGATGTAGTCGCAAATTCGGCCGCCCTGGAAGTAACTCACGATTACTTGAGCGGGCTCGGTCGGATGCACGAAGCCGCGATCCAATTCCGTCACCGGCAGCAGTTTCTTTTCCTTGATCGCGCGGATGATATCCGGGCTCAACCGGTCGCCCCACTCCGGGTTCACGGCCGTTTCCTCGTGTACCGCCATACCCTCGGTGAACCAGCGGGGAACACGATGCCCGGTGGCAGTCAGAGTGAATACGTGGCTCATCTCATGCCAGAGGGTCGAAGCCCAGTGAAAACTACCGGGGGGCCGCCCCGAAGGGCTGTCCATCGCCACCGAGTAGCCAAACGTTACGCCCAGCACGCCGCCCATGCCCGGCATGCCCGCCGTACGCACCGCGAAGTCCTCGTGATCCGGGTATACCTCGACCTGCACCGGCCGCGTCAGCTTCATCTTGTATTTCTTCTCATACGTGGAGATCACTCGCAGCATCTCTGATTCGACATAGGGGCGGAGAAGTTCCGCTTCTTTCTTGTGTAGTTTCAGAATGGTGCGGGCCGTGTCGTAGGTTTTGAAGTTCTTGTAGCTGTCGATTAAGGTGAGCGAGTTGACCGTGGCGGCGTCTTTAAACCCGTTGTTGTAGCATTCCTCGAGCTGTTTAAAAGCCTCTTCGTTCTGCCCCAACCGCATCAGGTTGATTCCAAGCTGCGAGCGAGCGCCGTAAAGCTGCGGGTCGAGTTCCAGCGCCTTGCGGTAATATTGGATACCTTCCTCGTAGCGGCGATTGATAACGAAGAAATGCCCCGCGGTTTCGTATCCTTTCGCGGCATGCGGGTCCCAGGGTGTATCTTTTTTGTCATTGAGCCAGTCGATGGTAGCGACGATCGCCCGCGCTTCGACCGAATTGGGATCGATGGCCAGGGCCTTTTTGGCCTCCTCGATCGCCTTGGCATTGTTATTGTCTTCGAGGGCGATGCGGGCCAGCAGTTCCTGGGCTTCCACCAGCTTAGGATCCGCCTCCAGAGCTTTATGGGCCAGGTTGGTAGCGCGCGGGTCGTACTGGTCCGCGGCTACCAGGGCGAGCCCCAGCAGAGCGCCGGGCAGCTTGTCGTTGATTTCGAGAGCCTCATTAAAGAGGTCGGCGGCGTCTTTGGGTTGCGAATGCTCGAGGTACATGCGGCCCCACCGCACCTTGTAGTCGGCATTCTTGGGAACACGCGCCACCAGTGCGCGGAACGCGTCGTTGGCCTCCTGATACCGGCGCGCCTTCCACAGCGCTTCCGCCTGTTCCAGAGTTTGTGCCGGGAGAACGAGTGCGAGGAAAACCGCTACAGCGCCGAGTCGCAGGCTTCTCACTGATCGATCGCCTCCTGCGTTCTGGCCAGTTCCAGCAGCAGCGTGGTGAGCTGCTTCTTGTACTCCTGTTCGGGGAGCGCGGCCTTGTCATATTTCAGCTTGTCGATCGCCTGTTCGAGCTGCTCCTTCTTCTCCAGCAGCGGACGCTTGTTCGGGTCCCGCGCCGCGGCGGCATTGGCGCCCAAGCGCACGATCGGAAAAACCGCGGCCAGTTTGCCTTCGCCATTTTCCGCAGAAGGCGTCCGCTCTCCCTCACCCTTTCCCGTATCTTCGATTACCGAGTGCTCGGTGGCCAGGCGTTTTTGCGTTTCGAAGAACTCGGTGGTTTTGCGCTGCGCATAGTGAAAGGCTTCCAGCGCCGACACGGTTTCGTTCTTATCGGCATCCGCCGAGGGTTCCCGCAAAGCCTCCGCCCAATAGCGGGCAAAGGTGGTAGCGTTCTTTTCGGTTCCTGTCTTGGTCGCGGTAATGACGATTCGATTCTTCTTCTGAAGGAATGGAATCGAGCCGCCGCTCGAGCTGGTCATATTCACAACGAGCTGCCGCGAAGCCGGAATCTTATCGAGCAGGGCGCCCAATTCTGAGCCCGTGATATCCGGCCCCGGTATGTTGAACTTGTACTCGGCTCCGTCGTGCGAACCGTGGCCAATCAGCATCACGACCAGCGAATCGTCGGCCTTGGCCTGGCGCGCGACCTCGGCCATCTTCGTCCGGATCTGATCGCGTGTGGGAGCCGTCAGAGTGATTACGTTGATATCGCCGCCCGCCTTCTTGAGGCTGGAATCGATATCTTCGGCCCACATTTTGAAGCGCTGGTCATAGTCCGGCTCACCACCCAACCCGGAAAGCGTAAAGTAAAAGGTTGCAGCCGGCGTCGCCAGGGCGCTCGCCAGCACCAGGACCGGCACTTTCGCCTGGATCTTCCAGTTCATACGACTCCCCACTTCCGGCGGAGCAGCCACTCCGATGCCCGAATCCCAACCGCCAACAGGAACAGAATGGGCATATCCCAGAGATCGCGCGTCTCGCGGGACGTGATTCCCGCCTCGGAGTACGAAATCTCGCTCGCCAGTTTGGGCGCTTCGGCCGGCGCGAAGTAACGCCCGCCGGTTTGCTCGGAGAGCTTTTGCAGCAGTTCGCGGTTCTGGCCGGTGTGAAAATTCTCCGCAACGCCGTCTTCCCGCCGGAACGTGACTACATCCTGGCCGATCGGCTCGGCTTCCTGTCCCGCG
>PSRJ01000387.1 GCA_003175985.1 Terriglobia bacterium | reverse complement strand
TCGTCCACCGATTTGTAATCGGTCTTGGCCATCACCTCAGCGTGTCAGAGCCTACCGCGCTATGGCCTTCGCCGGCGCCACCACTGCCGGGGCGGGCTTGGCAAACTTCGCGGCGTCAACCGGAGCGTTCGCCTGCATGTCGGTAATCTCCCACGTGGACTGCCCGTTAGTCCAGGTGACGATCCAGCGGAATGGCACTTTCACGCCGTTGACCTCGCGGTAATTCGCATAGTCGACCTGGATGGGATTCACACCGACCATCGTATTGGCGTATCGGACCTGGCGGACCAACAGGCCGGACTCCTTGTCAAAATACAGCTTGAACCGCGTTCTTCCGGTGCCCACACCCTGAATCACCTGAACGTCGTGGTCTTCGACGCTCGTCATCGGGAAGCCGGCGCGCCATTGCGTGAGCGCCTGCTTGATCTGCGCCGGGAAGAAGATCTGCGCATCCAAACGGGCGCCGTCCGATTCCGCCCCGGCTGCGAGCGGAAGTAGAGGCACGGGATTGTTCACCCCAGCCACCCATCCGGCGCGGCCATCGAAAACGCTGGTGCTATCCCCGTTCTGCGTGTGGATCACCGTTGTGAGTTGCCCCGGAGCCTTGGCATATAACTCAAAGGGCACCTTCTCATGATAGGTTTCGTAGCCCTCGTATGTGCCCTTGGCCGTGAAGCTGGTTACCCCGGCGAGGCGCTGAGTGCCGCCCACCGCCGCCGCATACTTATCCAATATCTGATCGGCGGATACGGGAGTGCCCCCCTGCGGTTGCGCCACAATCTCGATTTCATTCGGATCTTCCAGCGGAACTCCGTACTGTTCGGCGAGACTCGGAACGGCTTTGGGACGCTGGTTGCCGTGATGACAGGAATAGCAGGTTACCACCGGTCTTCCGCCAAAATTGGCCTTGTTGATCGCATTCACCATTTGAATCATGGTGCGCGCCATTCGCTTCCGTGGGACGTCTTCGGCAAACTTCGGCCAGTTCTGCAAACTTTCCGGAACGTGGCAATACACGCAATTCAGGCCCAGTGAGGCGGCGAAGAACCCCATAGTTCCCATGAATTCGGAAACGGGAATTCCTTTAAGTACCTGGACATTCTGGAAGACCTCTTCCGCCATCGGCTGCCGGTCCTGTGCGGCGCCCGGCGGAGGGTTCCAAAAACAGCCGGCCGCAAGGGCTAATGCGGAAAGCGCCCCTCCGTATCGAGCCCTCATTCCAGCGGAACCCCGCATCTCATTGCGCGCGGCGCGCAATCTGCGCCCGCATGCATTCGGCCATGATGTCCAGAAACTTCCCATAGTTGGACTGCCCGACGACGAACGGATTCGGCGCGCCGGGCTTCCGGTCGCGCAATTTGGCCAGTTTCTCTTCGAGGCCGTCGTACAGCGGGTGATTCTGCAGTTCTACATCGACCTTCGCCTGTTTCGTGGCTTCCTTGAAGTGTTCCACGGAGTGAAGATACTGTTGCAGGCCCGCGTCGGAGATGATGTTGGGCGTCAGGACCGTCCCGCCATAGAGCCCGGCGACGTGTCGCTTCCCGTTGTCGGTGACATTGAAGATCAAACCCATGGATCCCGGTGTGTGCCCGGGGATCATCACCGGTGTAATCTTCTCATCTCCGAGTGTGATCGGTTGCCCCTCGGTGGCGACCTGGTCCTTCTTGGGAGGAGTCACCGGAGCGCCTCCTTTTTTTCCCTGGGCCGGCGGCGGATTCAACATGAGATCCCAATCCGCCTGCGATAGGACCACGTGCGCGCCATAGTGGTCCTGAAAGTAAGGAGCCCCTCCGAAATGGTCTCCATGGCCATGAGTTATGACTACTAATTTCACTTTGGCGGGATCCAGTCCCGCCTTCTTCATCCCCGGAAGCAGGACCGACTCCGTTTCGTTCGCGTAGCCGGTGTCAATCAGAATGATTCCCTCGGAAGTGGTAATCGCATACACCACCGTTCCCGACCTGCCGATCGCATACACGTTATCGAAGATCTTCGTGGGCTCGATCACCGGATCGTTCGGGCTGTTCGCGCGGGGCGCAATGCAGAAGAAGTTCGCCTCTGCCGCCCACTCCGAGCCGGCGATCTTCTTTGCCTTCTCCACGTGCGCCGTTACCTCGGCGGAATCAGGCTTTGCGGGAGCAGCGTTGGGTGCTTGCGCCGCCAGGGAAAAAGGAAGCCACACGGAAAGCAGCAGGCGCCGTGCAGCGCGTAGATTTTGCGTTGGCATAGCGGTTCCTCGTCGGGGGATAAGCACAATCAACTATACGGCGGTTTACCCCATCATGGAAATCGATAACTCCAATGGTTCCTATCGGCGCTAGCGATATTGGTTCGGTCGCGGAGGCGTTACCGGTATACTGAGTCGAGTCTGTCTGAGGCCCGCAACAGGAGGATCCATGCCGGTGAAAACGTTGGTTGCAGCGCTGACTTTTGCCGCGGCCGCCATCGCAGCGGAAAACCAGGTCACTTTTCATAAGGACGTCGAGCCGATCCTGCAGAAGCATTGTCAAACCTGCCACCGTCCCGGCCAGGCGGCGCCAATGTCCTTCCTCACTTACCGGGAAGCGCGTCCTTGGGCCAAAGCGATGAAGACGGCCGTAGCTTTGCGAAAAATGCCGCCATGGTTCGCCGATCCGCAAGCCGGCCACTTTTTGAATGACCGCTCGTTGAAGGCAGCGGAGATCGAGACCATCGCCAAGTGGGCCGATGGGGGCGCTGCCGAGGGGAACTCGAAAGAGGCGCCTGCGGCCGTTGCATGGCCGGAAGGCTGGCAGATTCAACCCGATATCATCGTGCCCGGACCTACGTTCAATGTTCCTGCCGGCAACAAAAACAACGTGGTCGAATGGGTCTCGGTCACCGTGCCCAGCGGCTTCACCAAAGACACCTGGATCACCTCGGTGCAGATCAAGCCGGAATACCCGGCCGTCACACATCATATGTGCCTGGGATTCAATCCCCATACGCCCGACGTCAAGTATTTCGATCCGGTATGGCAGAACAAAGCACGCGACGAAGAAGGAGCCGCCATTCCGGGAAAAGGCCCGACCTTTGGCCCCGCCAGTCCCGGCGGCCGTTTCCGCAGTATGGCGGAGGACTGTTATTTGCCGGGGAATCCCGCGGCGGACTACCGCATTTTCGACGCTGCCAAGCTGGTCCCCGCGGGAAGCGATATCACGTTGAACCTGCACTACACGCCTAACGGCGCACCCGTCACGGACCACGTGCAGATCGGATTCACCGTGGCAAAGGAGCCACCGCGGCGCCGTTATGTTTCCATGATCGGCTCTTCCCCACAGGACCCGGAGCATTTTGCGATTCCGCCCAATGAGGGCAACTGGCAGAGCCCACCCGTGGAAGTAACCTTCAACCAGGACGTGGAACTGGTTTTCATGATGCCGCACATGCACGTACGCGGTAAGGACATGACTTACACGCTGGTTTACCCGGACGGAAAAAAGGAAGTCGTGTTGAACGTTCCGCACTACGACTTCAACTGGCAACTGGGTTACAACACGTCGCTGAAAGTGCCAAAAGGAACCAAGCTGCGCGTCGACGCGCACTTCGACAACTCCGTGAACAACAAATTCAATCCCAATCCCAACCGGACCGTTTACTACGGTGAAATGACCTGGGAAGAGATGATGAACCCGTTCTTCGGCGTGGTAGTCGAAGGGGATGTAGATCCCAACAAAATCCTGGCGCCCCGCGGTTCCGTGCCGAACGGCGCCTGATCCAGCGGCGCGCGCCTGCTACTCCGTCCCGCCGCCCAATCCTGTATCATGGATCAATTGCGCCGGATGTATCGGCGGGGCTGATGGGAGTAGCCTGACATGGATTTCAGCGGTCTGGATTTGAACCTGCTTGTGGCGATGGACGCGCTTTTTGCGGAACGCAACGTGAGCCGCGCCGGGGAGCGCCTGCATCTCAGCCAATCCGCAACCAGCGGTGCGCTGGCGCGTTTGCGGGAAGCCTTCCGCGATCCGCTGCTGGTTCCGGTCGGCCGCAAAATGACCCTGACCCCGCTGGCCGAAGGACTCGTGGAGCCAGTCAGGGAGTTTTTGCTCCAGGCAGAGGCCATCCTCCATAATTCGCCGGAGTTCGATCCCGCAACGTCCACCAGGAAATTCCGATTAATGATGTCGGATTATGTGGAAACCGTGGTGATGACGGCTGCTCTTCCGCGTATTCAGAAAATTGCACCCAGAGTCACACTGGAGTTGTGGTCCAAGGTGGAACTCGATGCCGAAACATTGGAACGGGGCGAAATCGATCTGTCCATCACGCCGACCCGGTATCTTTCGCCGAAACATCCATCGGAGCGGCTTTTTGAAGATGAATTCGTGTGCCTGGCTTGGTCCGGCAACCAAGAAGTTCAGGATCGGATGTCACTGGACACCTATCTGAAGCTCGGACACATCGTTGTCCGCTTAGGCAGACTGCAACAGATTCCGACGATCGACGAATGGGTTGTGGAGCGTTTCGGACACCAGAGGAGGATCGAGGTGATCACGACCGCGTTCAATCTCGTTCCCCAATTGCTCATCGGAACGTCGCGGATTGCGACACTCCACCGCAGGCTGGCGACGTTCTATCAACGCTATCTGCCCCTAAAGCTGGTCACCCCGCCCATCGAGATTCCAAGTTTGGAGGAATCCATGCAATGGCACCGCTCGCGGGATCGCGATCCTGGAACGGTGTGGTTGCGCGCCACTCTCAAGGACGCATTGGAAGAGGGCGCCATGACTTCACGGGTGGCCTCTACGCGTCCCAGCAGCCGGCCGCCTTTGCGGTACCGCCTCCCGGCGGCAAGGACCCGCCGCCAAAAATAACTATTGACACGACCCGATAGCCCGTGACAGACTACTGCCGATTTGGGGCCAGGGGTTGCAGTCAGTCCTTGCGTCTTCGGAGGACCACATGAGAGTCTTCGCTTGCATCGGTATATTGGGTTGTGTGGCTGCGGCCACGGCATGGGCACAGTCCACGGCACAGATTCACGGTACCGTGCAGGATCCCAGCGGCGCCGCAGTTCCAGGCGCCGAGATCAAAGCCACACAGACGGACACAGGTGTTACACGTTCCATCGTGAGCGAGGCCGATGGCGGATTTGTTTTGACGAATCTCCCTCTCGGCCCCTACCGGCTGGAGATCGGCAAAGCGGGTTTTGCTACGGCCGTAAATACGGGCGTCGTGCTGGAAGTGGGCAGCGATCCGGCCCTGACCATTGCGCTCAAAGTTGGCGCCACCAGCGAGCAGGTCAACGTGGAAGCGAACGCGGCACTGGTGGAAACGCGCAGTTTAGGCGTCGGCGAGGTGATCCAGACGCAGCGCATCGTCGATCTGCCGCTCAATGGCCGGAATGTCACCGATCTGATCGGCTTGGCCGGCGCTTCCGTGCAGACAGGGAACACCCAAACCCGATGGTTTAGTAATCTGCCCATCATCAGCATCGGCGGCTCGCCCGCCGTGGGAGGCGCGGGCGGAACGTCTCTGTTCGGCACCGAATATAGTCTCGACGGTGCGAATCACCTGAATTTTCTTTCGGGCGGCACCATGCCCATCGCCTTCCCGGACGCCGTTCAGGAATTCCGTACGGAAACCAGCGGACAATCGGCGCAGCGCGGAGCTGCTACCTCGGTAAGCATCGTTACGAGGTCGGGCACCAACGATTTTCACGGCGACCTGTTTGAATTTCTCCGTAATGACGGGTTCGGCAGCGCGCGGGAGTACTTCTCCCCCGTTGCCAGCACATATAAGCGCAACCAGTTCGGGGGGACCATCGGCGGGCGCATCCAGCGCGACAAGCTGTT
>PSRJ01000036.1 GCA_003175985.1 Terriglobia bacterium | reverse complement strand
GTTTTGGCGTGATCGGATCGGCGTCGGTGGCATCGCGGTTGATTCAGTTCGCATTGAAGTATAACTTCTGAGTTACGAGGGTTTCGTATGAAAATTCCACCAGGCTGTTTGCGAGCGGTGGCTGCGGCGGCCGTCCTAACGGGATGCGGGCTTCAGGCTGAGGAATACACATTGCCGGCGACACCATCGACGGTGGTCTGGGGCTATTACTCTGCCCAGGCAAAACCGGTGTTGAAAGTCCATTCCGGGGACACGGTACGCATGCAAACCGCGTCGTCATGTCCGCCCCCGGCGCGGCTGGAGGCGGCCGGCGTCCGGCCGTCGGACATTCCCCAGTATTTGCGCGACATTCACGAAAAGGTCACCGACAAGGGCCCAGGCGGGCATATTCTGACGGGACCGGTGGCCATCGAGGAAGCGCAGCCAGGAGATGTGCTCGAAGTGCAGATCCAGAAGATCGATCTGGACGTTCCGTATTCCTGCAACAATTTCGGGCCGGGGCGAGGTTTTCTTCCCAATGATTTTCCGTATGCCCGAATGAAGATCATTCCACTCGACCGCGAGCGGATGCTCGGGCAGTTCGGCCCGGGAATTCAGATCCCGCTGCGGCCTTTCTTCGGCAGCATGGGAGTCGCGCCGCCGACGAACGGCCGTCTGAATAGCGGCCCGCCGTGGATGCACGCCGGCAATATGGACAATAAGGAACTGGTGGCCGGAACCACGCTTTATATTCCGGTGCACGCCGCGGGCGCTTTGTTTGAGGTGGGCGACGGCCACGCCGGCCAGGGTAACGGCGAAGTGGATATCACGGCGATGGAGACGCTGCTTACAGGCACGTTCCGGTTTATCGTCCACAAGGACCAGCATCTGCTTTGGCCACGCGCAGAAACGCCCACGCACTACATCACGATGGGATTCGATGAGGATCTGAAGACGGCCACGGAGATTGCTTTGCGGAATATGATCGACTTTCTGGTGACGGAGAAGCACCTGAGCCGCGATGACGCCTATATGTTGTCCAGCGTGGCCGTGGATCTGGATATTACTCAACTGGTGGACGGCAAATCGGGAGTCCACGCCATGTGTCCCAAGATGATATTTGGTAAGTAGCCGAACTAAGAAGTGATAGCGGTGATCCTGAATTCGGATGTGCGAATCCGCTTCGCGTTACACTCGGAATAGGAGCGTCTATGCCCGAGCAAGAAGATGCGCACACGGAAGTGCGGCCCCGCACAGCCGTGTTGACACGCGGTTTTGATCCGAGTCTTTCGGTTGGTTCGGCGCGGCCCGCGGTATTTCGCAGCTCGACCTATGTATTCGATAGTCCCGAAGCCGCGGAGCGGGCGTTCGCCATGACGGCTGGAAAAATCGCGCCGCCCGATGGGAAACGCCCCGACCTGATCTATTCACGGATTTCCCACCCCAACGCGGAGATCCTGGAAGATCAGATCGTGCCGCTGGAAGCCGGGGCTTCGGCGGCCGCGGTTTTCAATTCCGGCATGGCGGCGATCATGACGGCATTTTTTACCTATGGGCGTCACCAGGGGACGATCGTCTACACGACGCCTCTTTACGGCGGCACCACGAGCCTGATTCATCAATTTCTGGAGCCGTTCGGGATGAAAGGCGTGGCGGTTGCCTCGGGCGACGGCGCGGGGCTCGATGAGGCCATCCGCCACGCTAAGAACTGCTGCATGGTTTACCTGGAGACGCCGGCGAATCCGACCCTGACGATGACGGACATCGAGCGCGCCGCGCAGGCAGCCGCCAGGCATCCAGACCGACCCATTGTTATGGTGGACAACACCTTTTTGGGTCCGACGTTCCAGCATCCGCTGCTTCTGGGCGCGGATCTGGTGTTGTATTCGGCAACGAAATATCTCTCGGGATTCAGCGACATGGTGGCGGGGGTGGCGCTGGCGCGCGACCCCGAGGTCATTCAGATGATCCGCAGCCGGCGCGTGATGTTCGGCAATATCCTGCAGCCGGACGAGTGCTGGATGCTGGACAGCCGGCTCCCGACGGTGGCGCTGCGCATGAACCGCCAGAGCAAGAACGCGCAGCGGCTGGCCGAGGCTCTCCACGGGGACACGCGTCTCATACGCGTCATCTACCCGACGCTATTTCAGGATGCCGATCAGATCCGGATCTTTCGTAAGCAGTGCGCCTATCCGGGAGCCATCTTCTCCATAGAATTCAAGGGCGGCAAGACAGCCGCATTCGAGTTTCTGCGCCGCGTGCGGATCGCGCGCAACGCGGTCTCCCTGGGGGGAGTGGAAACGCTGACGTGCCACCCGAAGACGACCACGCATTCCGGAATGACGGCCCAGGAACTGGCGGACTCGGGCGTGACCGACGGCCTGGTGCGGATCTCGGTGGGGATCGAAGACTGGCGCGACCTGTTGGCGGACTTCGAACAGGCGCTCGCGGCGGTGGGCTAAACAGACCGGGAGAGCGGCCGAGGAGAAAAAAAGAATACAATATTCCCCATGAAATTGACCAGCTTCGTACTCCTCAGCGCCGCGTTCGCGACTCTTGCGACGACGGCTTCGGCGCAACTGCAATCGACGAAGATTCTGAACCTGGATGTGGCCCAGGCCATCGCACAGGAAGCAATGGCGAAGTGCCGGTCCGACGGCTACAAGGTAACCGTTCTCGTGGTGGACGCACAGAACGCGCCAAAGGCCATGGTGCGCGACGATGGCGCCACGGCGGCGACTACGGAAGTGGCCAAAATGAAAGCAACCGCGACGATGCTGTATAACCGCCCGTCGGGTCCGGCACAGCCTCCGCCGCCCGGAACCGCAGCTCCGGCGGCTACGATTCCGGGAACGATCAACGCGCAGGGCGGCGTACCGATCAAGGTAGGCGACAACACCATCGGCGCTGTCGCCGTCAGCGGCGCTCCCGGCGGCGATAAGGATGCGGCCTGCGCGAACGCGGCGCTGTCGAAGCTTGCGGACAAGCTAAGGTAGCTCCAAGCGGCCGCCGGAACGATCGGGGGTTCAAAACAGCTCGAAATCACCGCTCCGGGGACGGAAGTGGTTGCGCAGGATCTGGCGCGCCACATCCGACCCGAGCTGCCGGCCGTCTTCCAGGGAACGGTGGTAGTGAAACCCGGCGTAGATCCGAGCCCAGAAGACTTCGTCCATCAGGTCGCGCGTGTCTTCGAAGGTGTGTGTGTGGGTTCCGTTTGAGAACGCGAGGCTATCGACCATCAGGTGAACCCGTGTGGTACCGAAATACCCGGCGATCAGCGTCGAAACAGCACCCGTCACGCACCCATGCGCGGCCGGATACTCCGGATGCGCGGGCGTGGTTGCGAGCGGCATCCACGCGGAGTCTGCATTGAGGCCGGGGTTTCCTCCTCCCGCCTGGATGGCCGTCACAGGCCGCCAGAATCCGTATTTGTATTTGGCCTGGAAACAGCCGATCACCGCATCGGCGTAACCCGTCCACAGGATGGCCATGAACCGCGCGGTGTCCGGAACGCTCAGGTGGTAGGCATCGGCCAGATAGCCGAACGCACGTGCATACTGCTGGCCGGTGTGCTCGGTCCAGAACAGGCCGATCTCGGTTTCTTCGGCCGAGCGCAAGGTGCTGTTGGCGCCTCCCAGAACTCGCGTCAAATTGTAGTCCCTTTTCCATGCTTCGCTTGTAAGCGGGGTAGGGCCGTCGGGCAGTACATCGGCCGCGGCACTCATGGTGAACGGGCGCATTTGGGCCAGCCAGGGCGCCAGGGGAGGGGCGAACGTGGTTGGGGTAGGAATCCAGGCTCCGGCGCCGGAACCCGGAGTGTACGTCACATTGGCTTCGAGGCCGTCACCGGAGCGGGCGGCGATCAGAGCCGCAGCGGCGGCTTCTCCCACAGCTACGCCGGTGTCTTTGGCAGGCGCGTCGACCTTGAGCAGCGCCATGGTGAACTTCCCATCCAGCTCGTTCTGCTGCGCCGGAAAGTAATTAACGAGGATGCGATGAGCCGCGGCGATGGCGGCCGCTTCGATGGAAGCGTCCTTAGGCCCGGAGCCCTGGTAGTAGAAAGGCCGGTACTGGCCTGTGATGGCGTTGACCGCGTCGTACACGGCGATTCCGGTGTAGGCGAACCAAACGCCGGATGGGGTGGATCCCTTGCCACCGTTCTTCACAATGGCGGTGGACGCGATCGTGTTCCAATCCGTAACTACGTTTCCGGCATAACCCAGAGTACCGGCTGTTAACAAGTAAGTCAGAAGTTTCGTCATAAGTTGCCCTCCTACCGAATCCATGAAGCGGATCGGAGCCGTTGTTACCGGGTTTTTGTTACTTTGGACCTTATGAACGGGGCGCGACCGGCGAATTTCCCTACGACGTCGTGGAGCCTGGTGATCGCCGCGGCCGCCAACCCTACTGACGACTCCCGCGCGTCGCTGGCCACTCTGTGCAGGATCTATTGGCAGCCGATCTACGCGTTTGTCCGGCGGAAGGGCTACGATACCGATCAGGCGCAAGATCTCACGCAAGCTTTCTTCACGGCGATGCTGGAGAAGAACTACCTGGGCGATGCGGACCGGGAGCGGGGCCGTTTTCGCGCGTTCTTGCTTGCGGCGGTGAAGCATTTCCTGGCGAATGAATGGGACAGAGCGCATGCTTTGAAGCGGGGAGGAGACCGCGTGGCCGTTCCCATCGATCCGATAGAAGCCGAAGCGTGGTATGTGCCGGAAGCGGTCGAGGCACGAACTCCCGAGAGTTTCTTTGAGCGGCGCTGGGCGTTATCGGTGCTCGAGCAGGTGATGGCGAAGCTGCGCACGGAGTGGGCGGGAATGGGGAAGAGGGAGTATTTCGACAAGCTCTCGCCCTGGCTGGATGGCGACCCGGAGGCAAACCGGTATGATGCTCTGGCTGCCGCACTGGGTGGGACTCCCGGCGCGCTGCGCACGGCGGTACACCGGATGCGGCGGCGCTACCGGGAACTGCTGCGGGCCGAAATCGCGGAAACAGTGGCGAGCGCGGCGGAGATCGACGACGAGATCCGCTTTTTGTTATCGGCACTGCGATCGTGAACCCACACACCGAGACCGGCCGCTGCGCAAAATGCGGAGGCGTACTGCCGTACGCCGGCACCCTAGCGGGCCAGTGCCCGTATTGCCTGCTGGAAGCGGGCTTGGGAGACGTGCCGCCCGGCGAACCGGGCGATCCTCTTCTGCCGGCCGGGACGCCGATCGGTCCCTATCAGATCGAATGCGTCATCGGCAGCGGAGGCATGGGCGAGGTCTATCGCGCGTCGGACACGAGGTTGGGCCGCAAGGTTGCCATCAAGTTTCTCTCGGCCACCCTGGCCGACGCGGCAGGACGACGCCGCTTTCAACGGGAAGCGCAGATGGCCTCTTCGTTGAACCATCCGCACATCGTTACGGTTTACGACACGGGCGAATTCGAGGGGCGGCATTACCTGGTGACCGAGTTGGTTGACGGCGGGACGCTCAGCGCCTGGGCCCGCCGGCAAAAACGTGAACCGCGTGAGATTGCCGAACTGCTGGCGGGCGTTGCCGACGGTCTCGCCGGCGCGCACGAAGCGAACATCCTGCACCGCGATATCAAGCCCGCCAACGTACTGGTGAATCGGAGCGGGTACGCCAAGCTGGCGGATTTCGGCCTGGCCAAACTGTCGGAGCCGGTCACACCCGTGGAAGCAACGTCCTCCACGGAATCTGCCACGCGGCCGGGCGTGATTGTGGGGACGGTTGCCTACATGTCGCCGGAACAGGCCTCGGGCGGGCAGGTGGATGCGCGCAGCGACATCTTCTCGTTTGGCGTGGTGCTGTATGAATTGCTCGCCGGACGCCGCCCGTTTGCCGGCAGGACGGATCTCGAAGTGTTGCACACCATCGTCCACGGCGTTCCGGAGCCACTGGGTGAAGCAACGCCGCCGGCGCTGCGGATGATGGTGGAGAAGGCACTGGAGAAAGAACCGCGCGACCGCTACCAGTCGATGCGCGAGATGGTGGTGGATCTACGGCGATTCCTCAGAGGGAAGGAAGCGCCCGTTCCGGCGAAAAAGAGGCCGCGACGCTGGTGGCTGGCCTGGGCAGCCGCTTGCGTGGTGCTGGCGGGAAGCACGGTGTGGGAAGCGCTTCGTCCGGCGGCGCCGGCAGTGAATCCGCTCGAAGGAGCTCATTTCACCCGTGTCACTGACTTCGAGAGCACGGAAGCGGCGATCTCACCGGACGGCAAGTTCGTGTCGTTCGTGTCCGATCACGACGGCCCGTTCGATGTGTGGGTGACGCAGGTAGGCACGGGCCGCCAGATCAATCTGACCCAGGGAAAAGTGGGCCAGTTGCCGGGACCGCTGCGCAGCGGGGGATTTTCGGGCGACGGCTCCGAAATCTGGATCGGCGGCGGAGACGTCGGCATGCGGCTGCAATTGATTCCGCTGACGGGAGGCACACCGCGAAACTTTCTCGGAGAGCAGGCAGCAAACCTGGCCTGGTCGCCCGATGGCATGCGCATTGTCTATCACACATTCGGGGATGGCGACCCTATGTTCGTGGCGGACCGCACGGGCGCCAACGCGCGCCGGATTCTCGGCGATCGGCCGGGAATTCACAATCATTTTCCAACCTGGTCGCCCGACGGACGCTGGATCTATTTCGTGCATGGAACACCTGCCACCAGGGAGATGGATTTATGGCGCATCGGCGCCGCCGGGGGAACGCCGGAGCGGCTGACGCAGCGCAATACCGATGTGGCTTATCCCACGGCGATGGGGACGCGCACGGTGCTATACGTGGCGCACGATGGCGAGGGTTCCGGGCCCTGGCTGTGGGCTTTCGATCTGAAGCGCCGCGAGTCGCGGCGTGTAAGTTTCGGGCTGGAGCAGTATACGTCGGTGAGCGCCAGCGCAGATGGCCGCAAGCTGGTAGCCACGATCAGCAACCCCAAGGCCGGTCTCTGGACGGTTCCGATTCTGAATCGCGTCGCCGAAGAACGGGATGTGAAGCCGTTTGCACTACCATCGGTGCGCGCTTTGGCGCCGCGCTTCGGGGGCGCGTCGCTCTTTTACTTGTCATCGTTGGGAACGGGCGATGGCCTTTGGCGGTACCGGAACGGGCGGGCGGCCGAGATCTGGAAGGGAGCCGATGGCGCACTGGTGGAAGCACCCACGGCGTCACCGGACGGAGCCCGGGTCGCGATTGTGTTGCGCCGAAGCGGGAAACGGCAACTGCACATTCTTTCGGCGGACGGCGCAGAGGTCCAGCCGGTCACCGATTCAATCGATGTGCAAGGTACGGGATGCTGGTCGCCCGACGGCAAGTGGCTTGTGACCGGCGGGAGCGATAGTGCGGGGCCCGGTCTTTTCAAGGTTCCGCTGGGGGCCGGGTCGCCGGTGCGCCTTGCCGGGGGGCCGGCACTGAATCCGGTGTGGTCGCCGGATGGAAGCCTGATCGTTTATGCGGGAACCAACGTACGCACGTTTGCTCCGCTGCGCGCAGTCCGTCCGGATGGAACCGCGGTGGCGCTGCCCGAGGTCAGTGTGCGGCGCCTGGGGGAGCGCGCGCGGTTCCTGCCCGATGGCAAAGGACTGATCTACATGCAGGGCCTTTTGGCGTCGCAGGATTTCTGGCTGCTGGATCTGGCGACGATGAAGACGCGCCAGCTAACCCGGTTCGAGAACCGCGCCACGATGCGGAGTTTCGACGTCACGCCCGATGGCAAGCAGATCGTGTTCGACCGCCTGCGGGAAAACTCGGAGGTTGTGCTGATCGATCTTCCGAAAGAGTAGCCGAAGTTCGTCAGGACCGCTCCTTGACAGTCGCGGCTCGGAAAGCGATTTCGCATTTTCAGGAGGTTCCTGGGCCGCTACCGCGAGGAAGCGGTCTTCCCGACCGCTCGTGCTCTTACCCTAACGCGCCCAGCATTTCGCGCTGGCGTGCCATGCGCTGCTCACGTTCGCGGGCAAAGCGCTCGATTCCGGAGAAGATCGACTTGGGATCGAGATGCGCCTCGGCGATCACTTCGGGTTCGAGGCCGCCGGTGAGCCATTGGTTGTTCCAGTCGGATGTCAGTGAGTACTCGTCGGTCAGCGGTCCGACATCGTGCAGCGGCCAAACGCGGCGCGTCCCCGTGCTGACGATCATCAGGTCGTAACGGGCCTCGGGGGGCAACACGGCATGGCGATAGGATTCCGGCTGGCGATCGAACAGCTCCTCGCTGATGGCGGATATCACTTTCACGTTGATGCCGGCCTGTTCCAGACGATCCAGTTGCTTCACCAGGTTCATGGTGGAACTGGAACCCTGCACGAGAACGTACCCGTGGCGGGGCTGGCCCGAAGCGAAATCGCGGATGAGGTAGAAGCCTTTGGACGCGGCCTTGACATCAGTGTCGGCAAAGCGGCTGCGGTCGACCACGGGAAAATCGGGACGCGCCACTTCTATGGTGATGATCCCGACCTTGGGATCGCGC
>PSRJ01000044.1 GCA_003175985.1 Terriglobia bacterium | reverse complement strand
GGCCTGCCACTCGCGAGAGGCGGGCGGATGGGAGCGGCGGGCCGGGTCTCTTCGGCGGCAAAGCGCGGTTGCTCGGGTTCTTGAGCCGCGGGCGGAATCGGCGCGGGCACTTCCTCAGGCGAGGCCACCGGAGCGATGGGTTCGGCGGCTTCGGGTGCAAGCAGCGCTTCCGCCGGCTCCGGTTCCAGCTCCCCTTCTGACTCAACCGGTCCTTCAAGGCCATAGAGCCGCCGCAGCTTGATGGCTACATCTTCATCGATCGAGCTGGAGTGCGTCTTCTTCTCGGTAACGCCCAATTCGGGAAGCCGGTCCAAAATTTCGTGCGCCTTTACTTCCAACTCCCGCGCCAGCTCATTAATACGAATCTTCTTCATAAACCGACAATCTGCGTTTACTCGAATTCGCGGCCGGACTACTCGCCGCGATCCTTTTCGGGGGCGCCTTCCTGGCCGCCCTCCGCCTCCGGCTCCGCACCGTCCGAATTGTGATTGGGGGAACCCGCGCCTTCTATCCTACCAAACTGTTCCGCCTCAGCTTCCGGAGTTCCCGGTTCAAAACGCTCCTCCGGGCTCTCGGTATCGTATGGCGTCCCGGGCGGATAAACCGTCTCCGTCAATTCGTCGAGCGGTTGCGGCTCGGTTTCCAGCGAATCCGGCGAGACACCTTCCACTTCCGCCAATTCCTCTGGCGCTGTCGAGAAATCAGGAGTGGCTTCGCCTTCCGGCTGCAAAACCTCCTCGATGACTTCTTCCTGGGCTGCTGCTTGCCCCTGCTCCTCAAACTGGCTGTAATAGGCGTTCACCGACACCTGGATCTGCTCTACCATCTGGGCCCCGATGCCCTGTATTTCTTCCAACTGTTCAGGGGTCATACTGCCCAGCTTGTCGATCGTCCCGACCCCGGACTCCACCAATTTACCGGCAACGCTTTCCGGCAGTCCGTACTCAATGAGCGAAGAAACCGGAGCGCCCGGTCCGACCAGCGCAGCCATCGCCGATTCCACTTCCTGGCGTTTCTCTTCCTCGCTCTTGATGTCGATCTTCCAGCCAAGCAACTTAGCGGCCAGCCGGACGTTCTGCCCCTTTTTACCGATGGCGAGCGAAAGCTGCGAGTCATCCACGATCACTTCCATGTGCTTCTCAAGCGGATCGATAATCGTAATCCGGCTGACCTTCGCCGGACTCAGCGCGTGTGTGGCAAACACCACAGGATCTTCGGAGTATTCGATGATGTCGATCTTTTCGCCGCGCAATTCCCGAATAATCGACTGCACGCGCATACCCTTCATGCCCACGCACGCTCCCACGCTATCCACATCGCGATCGCGGCTTTGCACGGCTATTTTGGTGCGCTCGCCGGCTTCGCGGGCGCAATTCTTGATGGCTACGGTTCCATCGTAGATTTCCGGGACCTCCTGTTCGAACAGGCGCATCACCAGTTCCGGCGCCGCGCGGGAAACTAACACGCCCGGCCCCTTGCTGGACTTGTCCACCAGCCGGATCACACAACGCACACGGTCACCCACGCTGTAGCTCTCCAGCCGCGACTGCTCCTTCTTCGGAAGGCGCGCTTCGGTCTTTCCGAGATCCAGAATATAGTCCGGACCCTCGACCCGCTTGATCGTGCAATTCACCAGTTCGCCCGTACGTCCCGAATACTCCAGGAAGACCGTTTCCCGCTCGGCTTCGCGAACCTTCTGAAAAATCACCTGTTTGGCGGTCTGAGCGGAGATCCTCCCCAGTGCCTCGGTATTTTTGGGGATGCGCACTTCCGAACCGATCTCGGCCGAGGAATCAATGCGGCGGGCCTCGCTCATCGTCATCTCGTGCGCAGGATCGGTGACGGCTTCGACTACCTTCTTCACGGCGTAGAGCTGTATGGCGCCGGTCTTGGGGTCCATGTCGGCGATATAGTCTTCGTTCGTACGGTAGTGCTTGCGCGCGGCGATCAACATCGCATCCTTGACCGCGTCGAGGACGATTTGCGGATCGATTCCTTTTTCCTTGCTCAGTATCTCGATAGACTGAAAAATCGTTTCCAAAGTGCCCTCTTCATCCTAAATTGCTGGTTAGCTTGTGGCGCGGCGGGTTACCACTCGAACTTCAGATTGGCCTTTTGCACTTGCGCCAAAGGGAAGCAAATGGTCTTTCCCGGTGCGACTTCCAACACGGCGGTGTTCTCTTCGAGCCCCGCCAGAGTGCCCTCCCAGTGGCGCCGTCCTTCAATGGGATCGCGCAGTGTGACCTTGGCCTTTTTCCCCTGGAAGCGTTGATAGTCCGTGGGCTTGAGAAGCTTTCGCTCGATCCCGGGAGAGGAGACCTCGAGCGTATAGCGGCCCCCAGGAACCACATCCTCCACGTCCAGAATGGTTCCAACCTGTTGCGACACGAGTTCACAGTCCGCGTGCGTAACCCCATCGGGCTTATCGATATAGACCCGCACCAACCGCTGGTTACCGCCACCCTTAACCTCGACCTCGACCAGTTCCATGCCTTCCGATTCCGTCACGCGTTGCGCGATTTCTTCGATCTTGGACGCCACTGCTTCTCGCATCGTTGCTACGAATGTCAAAACCAACAAAAAAGTGGGCTTTCGCCCACTCATCAGGTCCGGCAATCAATCCCCATTGTAGCGTGTCCGGAGCGGATTTGGGTAGCAACGATTGAAGATCGGCGGGAGCAGATGTAAGCTGAAGGCGAGCCTTTCTATGGATAGCCAAGTTACGGATGCGATCTATACGGGGGGGTGCTGAAACCTCTGGGAAGTATTTCCTTACACGAATCTGAGCGCGTCCGGTTGATTATTCAACGCGAAACAGTGTCCGGGTCATCCCGGCAGCTTGCGCTGGAGCGACTCCGCGGTGGTATCAGACAGATGAACTTTTTCCTGACCGGACCTCTCCCCTCTCGCGACGAGTTGCATGACCGCGTTTGATACCAACATTCTTATCTACAGTTGCGATTGCGCCGATTCTAAGAGGCAGCAGCGAGCATTCGAGCTTATCGCCGGTGTGCCGGAGGGAGTCCTGCTTTGGCAAACCGCGGTCGAATTCATGGCCGCTTCCCGGAAATTGACATCACAAGGTTTCACGGCAGCACAAGCGTGGGCACGCCTGCATGAGTTTATGGAAGTATTGCAGCTTGTCATTCCATCTCCAAGAGCTTTCGAATACGCGCAGCCACTGCATCAGGAACAGGGCGTTTCATTCTGGGACGTCATGATCATTGGGGCATGCCTGGACGGTGGTATAACGACTCTCTATTCGGAAGACTTACCCGGCAGAATCTTCAAAGCCCCCCTTCAAATCGTTAATCCCTTTCGATAGATAGGTTCGACGGCTACCTCTCTACGAATGTTTAAGAAACCGGCGCGATGTTACCATCGTCGTACCACTATGTTTGCAGGCCTCTTCGCGCGCCGGATCGTACAAGGCGCTATCCCGTTTATTCTTATAGTTTCCGGCTGCTATGCCCAGTTCGTTCCGGGTCGTTACACGCTGCTCCTGGACGACCCCCCAGTGGCGGCGCGCTTCGCAGGGCGGGCCGAAATGCAATCGGCCTCCGCATCGGCATACCGGAATCAGATCGAAACCCGGCAGCAGAGAGTCATCAGCGATCTGGCCGCGCGGCGTATTCAGGTGACCGGGGCGGTTTCCGATCTCTTGAACGCAGTTTTTGTGACCGCGCCCGCCGATCGAGTTTCCGAAATGCTGGCGATCCCGGGAGTCGCGGCAGTGCGGCCCATGCGCCGCTACAAGCCGACGCTGAACCGCGCCACGCAGCTTATGAGGGCGCCGGTGGCCTGGGATGCGCTTGGCGGGCAGTCGAACGCCGGGAAGGGAATGAAGATCGCGATTCTCGATTCGGGGATCGAACTTACGCACCCCGCGTTCCAAGACAGTTCCTTATCCATGCCCGCCGGTTTTCCGAAGTGCTCCGGATTTTCCGACGATTGCAAGAACTTTACCAATAGCAAGGTTATTGTGGCCCGCAGTTACGTGCGCCAGCTAGCGATGGCCAACGTGGTGGACCGGAGTAATCCCGCGGCGCAATCGCAGCCCGATGACTACACGCCTCGCGACCGGTTAGGCCATGGCACGGCGGTCGCCTCCGCTGCGGCGGCAAACCAGAATAGCGGCACGGTCGCGATGACCGGCATGGCGCCCAAAGCCTATTTGGGCAATTACAAAATCGTGGGCACGCCCGGAGTGAATGATGGTCCAACAGACGATGTAATGATTCAGGCGATTCAGGATGCCCTGAGCGACGGCATGGATGTGGCCAGTATTTCCTGGGGCGGCCCGGCGCTAACGGGTGCGGTCGATACGGGTTCCGCATGTGGAATCGCCACGGGCCAGCCCTGCGACCCGGTGGCCTATGCGTTTGAAAAGGCTGCGCAGAAAGGTTTGGTAATCACGGCGGCGGCGGGCAACAACGGTTCGGACCCCAACCTGATTTACCAGGAGCCTTATCCTTACTTCAACTCGATTTCGTCGCCCTCATCGGCGCCTTCGGTTCTTGCGGTAGGTGCAACCACGACGTCGCATGTGCTTACTCCCAGCGTGGGCGTAAACGCGTCCGATGCCCCGGCAAACCTTCAGAGGATCAGCGCGGTCGCCGGAGATTCCGTGTTTACTCCGTCCGCTCAGGGCGCGAACCGAGCGCCCTTGGTCGATATTACGCAACTTAGCAATGACGGTCTGGCATGCACGTCGCTTCCTGCCGGATCGTTGACCGGGTCCTTTGCGTTGATTTTGCGGGGAACCTGCACGTTCACAACGAAAACGAGCAACGCCCAGGCGGCAGGGGCCGTTGGCGCGATCCTGTACATGGCCGATTCGAGTGCTCCGATCAGCCCGAGTGCTCAGGATTTTGTCGGGCCACTGGTCATGATCTCCAATAGCGACGGTCTGGCGCTGAAAAGCTATATCGCCACGCACCCGCGCCAGGTCGTGACCATCGACTCTGCAGGTATCGAGATGGAGCTCTCCGACTACAATGCGCTTGAAAAGATCAGCCCTCCGATAGCAGCCAACCAACTGGCAAGTTACTCGTCATTTGGGCCCAGTCCCGATGGAGCTGTCAAGCCGGATTTGGTGGCGACCGGCGGACTGGACTCCACAATCGCGTTTTCGCCCGGTTTGTATCTGGCAGTGCAAACATACGATCCGAACGGGTTCCTCTACAGCGTGAACGGCTATGCCGCGGCCGATGGCACCAGCTTTGCCGCCCCCATCACTGCTGGAGCCGCGGCACTGGTGAAACAGGCTCACCCAAGCTACACTGCGTCACAAATTCGCTCGGCGCTGATGAACTCGGCCGCGCAGGATACCACGACGGACGATCAGGGCAATCCGGTCGATGTGGAATGGCTGGGCGCGGGCCGGCTGGATGCGGGAGCGGCTGCTGCGGTCACGGTTACTTCTGAACCTGCCAGTGTCTCATTCGGCTATCTGAAAGCGGGCGTGCTGCCCATTAATAAAAGTCTCACTATTACGAATCGCGGAACCAGCTCGGTTACGCTCGCGGTTGCCGTGGCGCCGAATTCGACACCGTCGGGAATCACGGTGGCAGCCGACAAGCAGACCGTCACTCTCGCGGGTTGCACGTCCGCCACTTGTCCGACAACGACACTGGCGATCACCCTTTCTGGTTCGGTACCCCCTTCCGGCGCATATTCCGGCGGGATAACGCTAAAAGCGACTGGGGTTTCGCTGCGAATACCGTACTTGTTTATCGTGCCCGCCGGAGTTCCAAGCACCGTCTTTCCTTTGTTTGGCTCGCTTCAAGGCACACCTGGAACGCAGGGCGGCACGATTGCCATCCAATCGGTGGACGTATACGGGGCCCCGGTTTCGGGGACTCCGGTGACATTCACGGCGTCCCGAAATGCCCTGACATTTCAGAGCGTAAAGGGTGAGCCGCAATGCACTCCCGAGAACTCGTCCTCTGTTACCTGCGCTACCGATAATTACGGCGTCGCTTACACGAGCGTAATGCTCGGGCCGAATACGGGCACCCCCACGGTGACGGCCCGGGCGGCGGGGAATACATTTTCGTTTAACGCGTTCATTCTGCCGAAGCCGGCGATTGCCGATGGCCAGATCCTCGATAATGCCAGCTTTCAAAGTACCGTTGCTCCAGGATCCATCATCGCCATTAAGGGCTCCAACCTGATGGACCAGGATTTACTGATGAACTCGGCCCAGGGATACGATTTGGCCAGCACGTCACCGTACCCTCTGGTGCTGGACGGGGTCAACGTGAGCTTTGATGTACCTGCCGCAGGAATCAGCGTGCCCGCTCCTGTCGTAGCCGCAAGCGCGGGCCAAATCAATGTCCAGGTGCCATGGACCCTGAAAGGCCAAAAATCCGCGCAAGTGAAAGTCACTCTGGATCAGAGTTTCGGCACCTCCATTTACAGTAACGTGGTGACCGCCTCGCTGGCCGACTACACGCCGGCATTCTTCACCAACAGCGGAAACGTTGCCGATGCGCTCGACACGAATTTCAAAGTGATTACCAGCAGCAATCCGGCGGTACGGGGACAGTTCATCTCACTATTCGCGAATGGTCTCGGGCCGGTGAGCAATACGCCCGCTGATGGGGCGCCGGCTTCGGGCACCAGTTCTACAACGACCGCGGCGTGTAGCGTGAGCATCGGCGGTCAGCAGGTCACGCCGCAGTTTTGCGGCCTGGCGCCTGGGTTCGTCGTCTACCAGGTGAACGTGCAGATTCCCGCCGGGATCGGCACGGGCAACCAGCCGATCACCATCTCCGTCGGCGGGCAAACATCGCCGTCGGGGATTGTGATTCCTGTCCAGTAATTGCGCGCTGGCTGTTATACTCATCGTTCTCCATGAGCGAAGTGGTGGATACGCTCAGCGACGGCGCCAAAGTCAAGAAACGCAACCTTCGCATGCGCGCCTGCGATGAAAAGGACGAAAAGGGCAAGCTTTGCGCCGGTCACTTGAAGCGCTGGTATTTCTTTGGCGAAGAAGTGAAGCGCAAATTCGGCTCGCATGCGGAAATCTACCGTTGCGACCGCTGCAAGACGTTGTATTTGCCCAATCCCGATGAGCCGCCGCGGAGCGGAACATTGAGCTATTAGCGGGCTTCCCGAAAAACACCACCACCGCACTCTCGAAAACCAGCAGTCTGCGTCTAGTTCTTTTGGAGGACTGACGGCTTATGTTGCGACCTTGCGTTGTTTGCGTCACTTACGGGATGCTGTGCGGCTCCATGGCGCGTTCCCAACCGGGGCAAACTCTGCAGGTTTCCGCGGACGCAGCGCGTTGGGACTTGCAGGCGAACGCCAAGCTGGCTGAATATCAAGGCCGCAAGTGCCTCTTCCTGGATGGTGGAGCGGCGGTATTGAACGACCTGGAGATGCGCGATGGCGTGATCGATGTAGATGTCGCAACCCCCGCAAGCCGCGGCTTCTTCGGGATTCAGTTTCGCATCGCGAGCGATGGCGCCAATGCCGAATGGATCTATCTCCGCCAGCACAAATCAGGGCTTCCGGACGCGATGCAATATACGCCGGTTCTTCGCACCGGTCTGAACTGGCAAATTTATAACGGGCCGGGCTTCACCGGTGCGATCGATATTCCGAAGGATGTCTGGTTCCACCTGCGGTTAGAAGTGGCGGGAGCGCAGGCGAAGTTCTACGTAAAGGACATGAGCAAACCCGCGCTGGTTATCGATGATTTGAAGACTGGTATTCAGAAGGGCGAGATCGCCCTGGCTGTCCTGACGGGCGCGACTTACTTCTCAAATTTCGAGATCCGGCCGACAGCCGACGCGCCGTGGGAGCGGCACCCGCCACAGACGCCTCCAGGCACCCTGACGAAATGGAGCTTGTCGCCCGCGTATGACGCGCTCGAACGCAACCCGGAGCGGCCCCTTTCGCCGTCCGGCCATGTCATAGGTTGGGAGGATGTGGAAGCGGAGCCGCCCGGGTTCGTAGTCATCAATCGATATCGTGAGAGCCCGCATCCGATGGTTACGTTCGCGAACGATTTTTCGAAGCGGCTGGAACCGCAGCCGGGCATGAAGGTAGTGTACGCGCGAACCACCATCGTCGCCGCCCGCGACGAGGTGAAGAAACTATACATCGGGTATAGCGACGACGTCAGCCTGTTTCTGAATGGCAGGATTCTTTACCGTGGGCGAAGCGCGCAGAATTTCCGGGATCCTGCGTTCTTGGGGATCGTCAATCCGGAAAATGACGCCGTCTACCTTCCGCTGAAAAAAGGGCGCAACGAGCTGATGCTGGCCGTTAGTGAACTGGGTGGCGGTTGGGGATTCATTTGCCGCCTGGAGGACGCAGAAAACCGAACAGTGCGCGCTCCCTAGCTTGCGCAGGGACTCGAGCGAAACGGCAGTAACAACCAGTTCTTCACCTGCTGCAGTCTACCGCAGTCCAGGCACTCGGGGGGGCAATCGCGGCCACTGTGCTC
The DNA here is from genome assembly GCA_003175985.1 of Terriglobia bacterium. Taxonomy (GTDB): domain Bacteria; phylum Acidobacteriota; class Terriglobia; order Bryobacterales; family Bryobacteraceae; genus PSRJ01. The sequence goes on along the minus strand of PSRJ01000044.1, from coordinate 36,336 downwards.
GACCAGATATTCGAGCTGGTCGAACATGACTTCGGCGAGCGGCGCCGGCTCTACATAGCAGTTGGCCTGGCCCACTGTGGGCTGCTTGTCGGCGACGAGCTGCCTGGCGGCCTTTGCGACTGGGCGATCGGTGTTCATATCGCTGCCCTCACTGATATATATCGGCTGTTCCAGCGAAAGACTCCAGACCCCTTTAGGTTGGAGTACGTCCCTACGGTTGGTTAGCGTTACGGTACCCTCCGCGGAAATGGTCCCCCAAAAGAAAAACCGCATCGGGCCCGCCCCCTGACTTTCGGGGCTGACTCCGATGCGGCTCGCCCAAGTTGGGCTGGGATCCAGCGGCGGGCTGGCTGGTGACCGAATTACCTTCGATACGTTCCTGGTCCGGTCCGCGTCCTAATTTTCCTTTCCAGAAACGCCAGACAACTACCGCTACTCGTGATCCGCCGGAGAGATCGTTGGAAACCGCTTTACAAAAAAACCCCTCTGCAGCAACCGCCAAGGGAAGAATAGTAAGCTAAAACTCTTGCAAACATCGGCTCCCGCAAGCACGCTGTCTCTTCGGCTCACTTGTCTTCCGCCTGCCTGTTGCAGCAGAGGGCAGGTTTGAAGTTACTTCGCCAATTCAGAACCATATTTAGCAATCAGACCTCCATGTGTCAATCTCGGAAACCGATTTCGAATCAAATAGTTTGTGGAAAACCAGACCAGTGGCGCAGGGCTGCTTTGGGCGGGTGGTGTGTCGCTATGACACAATGTCGAAGAATGCGCCCGGTTTCCAGCCTAGCTTTGTTCTTGCTGCTGTTTTCCCAGGCGGCGGTTCCGCAAACATCCCGCGAAGCCAGGCCGCCCGCGGGACGCACCCCAGCCCCGGCGGGCGCCGAGGACCCGGTCGCGGTCTTCACCGAACACCCCCGCCTGTTCCTGCGGCCGCCGCGATTGCGTCTCCTGCAACGCGAACGGGAGCGGATGTCGGTGCGCTGGCAGCAATTGGATGGGTTCGTATCGGCGGACGCTCCCATGCCGGAAGGCGCGTTCGCCCAAGCCCTCTACTACCAGGTGACCCGCAATGCGGCGGCCGGCCAGCGTGCCGTCGCCTGGGCTCTCGGGCCCGGCGCCGACCTGCGGCAACTGGCCCTCGTCTTCGACTGGTGTCAGGACCTGCTCAGCGAAACTCAACGGCGCGACCTCGCGGCGCGGATCCAGAAACGTATGACGGAGACCGCCGCCGACGAGAGCATTCCCGCGGTGCGCTCGCGCCTCCTGGCGGCTGTGGCGTTGTTCGATCACGTTCCGCAGTCCCCGAAGCTGGAGTTGGAACGTATCGTCCGCAACTGGTGGGGCGAAAAGGTCGCGCCCGCGCTTTCCAGCGGACGCAATCCTGTCCGGCGCGACGATGCCTTTCCGCTTTGGGAACTGTTACACGCGCTGCGGGACAGCACCAACATCGATCTGCGCGAATCCGATCCGCGATTCTTCAAGCAATTCCCGGTGGAACACTTGATGAGCCACTACCCGGCGCCCTTTCCCGGCGATGATAACGACTACCGCATTGGAGCATCCGTCCCCGGAGGAGAACCGGATCTGACCCAAGCTACCTACTCCCGCGCCGCGGAGCTCGCCATGGTTGCTTATGACAGCAACGGCGAGGAAAGTCAGTACTTGCAAGGCTGGCTGATGCGCGACCATTTCATGCTGCGCAGCCCGCTGGGTGCGCCCTACGAATTCCTCTGGGCTAATCCCTACCAGCCGGGCTTGAGCTTCACCATCCTGCCGCTGCTCTACCACGACTCTGCAACCGGCCGCTTGTTCCTGCGCTCCGATTGGGACGATACTGCGGAGTGGTTCGGTTATTTCGATGGCGTCGCACAGCTATTTCGCAACGGGCGCGTCAGCGCGCTCGATTTGAAAACCGCGCCGGCGCCGGTTAAATTCGATAGCGCGCTGGTTTACTTCGGTGCGGGCGCGATGAACTTTCATGTGACGCTCGAAGAGGATCAGGAGGGACTGATCCTGATCGGGCTGGCGCCGCGGCACACCTATCAAGTGGAAATAGACGACGAGGAAGTGTCCGAGGAAACTACGGATCCGGGTGGGATCTTAGTCCTCGATCTGCTCCGCGATAAAGAAATCGGCGTTCGCCTGCGGGAGCTCAAGTAAAGCGGACGGCCCTCAATATGCCCAGCGCCACAGGCTTGCCCCCACCGTGTAGCCTGCTCCCACGGCCGCGAACATCACCAGGTCGCCCTTTCTAAGACGGCCCTGATGTATGGCATCCTGAGTGGCTAGCGGTATGGTTGCCGCCGTCGTGTTGCCGTAACGGTCGATGTTGATCAGCACCTTATCCGGCGGCAACGCCAGCCGTTCGGCAGTGGCGGAGATGATACGGCCGTTGGCCTGATGAGGTATGAGGATGCCGACGTCACGGCTGGTCAGCCCGTTGCGGTCCAGCAGTTCCTTGCAAGACTCATACATCTTGCGAACGGCATACTTAAACACCTGCTGGCCTTCCTGGTGGACGTAGTGCAAGCGCCGCTCGACGGTTTCGTGCGAAGCAGGCAGCCGGCTTCCGCCTGCAGGCATCTTGAGATACTCGCCGCCAGAACCGTCGATCTCACCGAGAAAGTCAATGAAGGTGAAGTCTTCCTCCTCGGCGGCACTTTCGATTAGCATCGCGCCAGCGGCATCCCCAAACAGGATGCAGGTGGAACGATCGGTGTAATCGATGATGCGGCTCATTGTATCGGAACCGATCACCAGCACCCTGCGATGCGTGCCTGCCGCCACCAGGTGCGCCGCGGTAGTGGTTCCGTACACGAAACCCGAACAGGCGGCCACCAGGTCGAATCCCCAGGCGCGGCGCGCTCCCAGCGCGTTCTGCACCAGGCAGGCGGTTGCCGGGAAGAACATGTCGGGAGTAACCGTGCAGACAATAATGGCATCGATTCCTGAGGCATCGATGCCTCGCTGCGCCAGTGCGCACCGGGCAGCCGCGATCGCCATGTCGGAAGTCGCAATCTCCGGCGGCGCGATGTGCCGCTCGCGGATTCCAGTCCGTTCTACGATCCAGCGGTCGTTGGTGGCGACCATCGATTCCAAATCCTGATTCGTGAGGACACGCGAAGGCGTATAACACCCGAGGGCAGTGATTTTGGCTTTTGGCAATGGCGTTTTCCTAAGAGATCAGGGTAGCGCATTCGCGCGCGATCCGCGTACGGCTTGTATGCTCACGCGAACGCGAGCGATGTCCGTGGTAGTAGTCTGGTAAGGAATGGGAAACCCGCAGGGCTGGCCTGGCGCGGAGAACGTCCAAAGCTCACTGTTCTTTGAGTCTCCGGAAGAGATTTACGCGCGTGTATTCCGGGAGTTAAAGCCGCGCACACCTTTGCCGCATCTCGTGATCGAATTTTGCAGCTTCGCTAATGCGGACAGCTTCATCCGTCTGGAGGATGGCCGCCTGCACGTGCGCATTTCCGACTTACTGGCCGGTGCGCCGGCGCTTGTGACCGAGGCGCTGGCGCACATTCTCTTGCGCAAGCTCTACCGCCGGCCTGTACCGCGCGTCTATGCGCACCGGTACCGCCTTTATCTGAACCGGCGTGACATGCGGCGGCAAATGCACCTGGTCCGGCAAATTCGCGGCCGTAAATTCGTTTCCGGCCCGCAAGGCGATTTTCGTAATCTGGAGGTGATTTTCGAAGACCTCAACCAGCGATTCTTCAACGGGCTGCTCGGCCGGCCGCAGTTAGGCTGGAGCCGGCGCCCGGCACGCGGCATGCTGGGCCACTTCGACCCCTCTCACAACGCCATCATTATTAGCCGCATATTCGACCGCGAGAGCACGCCGGGACTGGCGTTGGAATACGTGATGTTTCACGAAATGCTGCACCTTCGATTTCCTGTCGATCATCAGGGTTCGCGGCGCAGAGTGCATACGCGCGAATTCCGTGAAGCGGAAAAACAGTTCCCGCATTTACGCGAAGCCAAAGAAATATTGAAGCGATTGTGAGAGCGAATTCCGGGGAATTATGCTTCCATTCCCAAGGTAACGGGAACCATGCTCTGCAATTCCAGGCGCATGATGTCGAAGATCTTGACCAGCCCGGTTACGTCGGCGCCGCAGAATCCCCAGCGATAAAGGAAAAGGCGAAATTGGACAGCGAGCATTCCGCCGGCGAATAAAACCTGCTGGCGGAGCAGAGCCGCCGCCAGATCCGGCCGATCGTCGCGCGATTGCAATAACAGGATCTTAATCGCCATACATACTTTGGCGAAATCGCCGCTCAGGCAGCGCAAATATCCACGGAAGATCTGGCAACGCTGGACCCGCAACCGCGCCGCCATGCGCGGCGTAAACCCGGGCTGAGAACGGAGAAACTCCAGATCTTCTGCATCCAGCAGGCGCATCATAGGCCGGTATCGCTCAATGGATAATGCTTCGATCCAGCCGGCAGTCACGGGCAAACTGGCTTTCGGATTCGCCAAGCGGCTCACCAGCCAGCACATTCCCACTCCGATTGCTAGGGTGATCAGAACTACCATTGCGATCCAGTTCATCCTGTTTTACACCGTCTCCAAGAAAATCATACGGCGAATAGCCGCAAAATGCAAATAAAGTTAAGGTATGGATAGAACTGAATTAACCAAAGATAACACCTTATTGGCGCGAGACTTTTAACAGGGTGCGGTTTAAGGCCTCCAAATGGTCCAAAATCCGCTGTTCTTGCTCGGGTTCGAGGCGCGGAACGCGTACCCTTACTTCCTCTCCCTTCGGACTCAGGAAGACCAGCCAGACCAGAAGGCAGGCCGCCAGGATGCCCAGCATGATCGTGCTCACCGTTCGGGAAAGTTGAAATCCCAGGAAAACACGCGTGAACATGGCCACCGTACTGCTAAAGAACATGGTGGCATACACGACACTGTGCACCAGCACGTTGCGGCTGATCGGCACCGGATATCGGGTGAGCCAGACGAGAATAAATACCAGAAAAATCAGCAGGCTAAAGTCGACGCCCCGCTCTATTGCGTAATAATATGCCAGAATCACGGAGATCTGGACTTGTCCCGTGCGGATCTGCGGAAGCAGCGCCAAGCCCGAAATCAGGATGGAAAGCGAAAGGCCGGCATATTGGAACCAACGGCCTAAGCTCGCCAAGCCTTTGTGCTTCTCTAAAACCAGGGTATATAGCTCAAGGAGTATAAGAACGGAAAGAAGCCAGGCAATAGGCTGCGTCACCACCCAGAACTTCAAATAACCGCCAGAACGGATGTCCGTAAACCAAAAGGTTGCCAGTGAGTAAAACACACAGCGGAAGACCAGAAAGGCAAAAAGAGCTTTGTATTTTCGAAATAAGCCCGTATACCAGAGCTTGAAGGAGGCTAATCCGGCGGCGGTCAGAACAAGAAATTCAAGAACGGTAACCGGAGTGACACTCGGCATTATCGTTAACAATACCTATTGCTAACTTTAACACCGAGCGTCACCGAACGTTGCAGGCTCTAGCGAACCCATGGGCAGGGGTTGCACTCGGGGAGCGGAGCGAGGTCCGCCCGAACCACCGTCGTGGTGAAGGCCAACGCCAGGAGTGCCAGCAAGAACAGCTTTTTCATCGAGATAGGTCCTTTCTGCTAACCAAAGTGTATTAACTAATGTACTATACTATACGGAACGGTACCGATATAAGGTGTTCCTCTCAAGTTTTTTTCTGAAATTGGAACAAACTGAGGTGAACTACTCTAGAACCTAGTGAGTTTTCCTTAGCCTTAAGCGCGGGTGTAGAATCAGTGGTACAACTCGAATGCAGGCGAGTGCAGCGGTATCCCGGAGAAACTCTAGTCTGACTGGTTCGGCGGCAGAGCCGGAACACGGCAATAGCGGTCTCGGCTGGCGCCGAACCGCCGCGCAAATTTCCACCGTGTTCGGACGGATGTCATTTCTGGCGGCGCTATTCGATCCGTCTACTGGCAAGTACAGGGACGAAAGTCCTGATCCGATGCTCGCAATGCAGGATGTGAATCGGGCCATCCGGCACAGCCATTATCAGGCATTTTCGCAATGGCTTGGATTCAGTCTCGCGGAACAGAAACGGGATCTCAGCGAATTCTTGTATGGATGCGGCGCGGCGGAGTCCCAAAGGAATTGGAATTCAGTTCGTGCGTACCGGCAATTAGTGCCGTTGGCCGCCCGCGACGTGGAGCGTCAGCTCTATATGGCTGATCTGGAGACTCTATTAGAGCTGCTCAGGGCCGAGAATTCCGGCGCTTTTTCGATTCCAGAAGCATAGCCGCGCCAATTACCTGACCAATTACATCAATTTCATCCGGATATGCAAAAACCTGAGGGCGTTGTTCGGAGGAGGGATGCGGCTGCACCACTAACCGGGACGCATCCAGAGTGCACCAGCCGCAAGCAAATCCGGCGCGGTGCTCCAGGAAATAAATCGGACGATCGAACTCGTTGAGCCATCCTCCGCGCGCGACTTTGCGGCGGCTTTGATCAATCAGAATCAACGATCCAGGCCGCAGAATCGGGAACATCGACCAGTCATCCGAACCTACCAGCGCGTACTGGTATTGACGTCCGTCGGAAGCTTGGACGAGGCTCAGTGGGAGCTTGCCCCAACGGCCGATTAACTGGCTGACCGAGGTCGTCTGGGTGAGATCAATGGCAGTGTCAGGAAGCTGCGGCGCTGCCGGATGACCGTTGCTGAAAGGAAGAGGGATCGGATGCGTCCCTTCCAGCCCGACTTGCATGGCATCGACCGGCAGTTGCTCGGCGGGAACTCCATACCACCGCATGACCTCCTGTAAATCAAGGCGATAGATGGCGGCCATAGTATAGAGACGAAAAATCGTAGGAACCCGGCCACTGTTCTCAATGTCCGCCAAACGGCTCAAAGGGATCAGATAATCCGAATTGCCGCGCCTCTTAGCGATCTCCTGGCTGGCTTCCACCACATCACGGTAGGTCAGCTTGAGGCGTTCCCGAGCACGCCTGAGCTTTTCCCCGGCGCGGTCCATGTTATGATCCTCGCTTGTGGTTCTGGAAACGATCGCGCGAACGCGTTTGTATTATATCCCGCTCGGGGGACGCGGGCAAGAAAATCGCCGGTTTTTTGTTCCGATTTCGGAACATGGCAGGAAAGGCCGTGGTAAATGACGGTGGTGCTTGGCATCTCTGGGGCCAGCGGCGCGATATACGGCTTGCGGCTTCTGGAATTCCTGCGTGAATTAAATGTGGAAATTCACCTGATCCTCACTCGATCGGGGGAAAAAACCATATTTCTTGAAACCGGGAAATCAGCTGCGGAGATTCGGGGCCTCGCGAATTATTCGTATGCCGTAGAGGATATTTCCTGCCGCCTGGCCAGTGGATCGTATCCGACGGACGGCATGGTGATTGCGCCCTGCTCTATTCACACCATGTCGGCAATCGCCACAGGGATCAGTTCAAACCTGATAGTTCGTGCCGCTGATGTCACGTTGAAGGAGAGGCGCAAGTTGATCCTGATGGTCCGCGAAAGCCCGCTCCATATCGGCCACTTGCGAAATATGACTTTGTTGGCCGAAATGGGCGCCATTGTTGCTCCTCCCATTCCCGCGTTTTACCATAAGCCGGAAACGGTCATGGATATCGTGGACCACAGCGTGACCCGGGTGCTTGATCTGCTTGGCCTGCCGGCGCCAAACGCCCGCCGCTGGGAAGGGGTCAAGTGAAGCGCAAAGGCCGGGGAGAGGTGATTGCCTTCCAGGGCGAACGTGGCGCGTTCAGCGAGGAGGCGGCGCGCCAGCTACTCGGCGCAAATGTCGCGGTGCTGCCCTGCGCCCGTTTCGAAGACGTCTTTCGCAGCCTGAAGGAGAAGCGCGCGAGCGGCGCCGTCGTGCCGATCGAAAATACGCTGGCCGGTTCGGTTCATGAAAACTACGATCACCTGCAGAATTTTCAACTTCCCATCGTGGCGGAAACCAGCGTACGCATCGTTCATAATCTGATTGCCCCAAATAGTGTGAGGTTTTCCGCGATCCGGCGTGTTTTTTCGCACCCGGTGGCACTGAATCAATGTTTGAATTTCTTTGCGGAAAATCCACAAATCGAGCGAATTACTTTCTATGATACGGCCGGAAGCGTCAAAATGATGATGGAGGAGGCGCTCACCGACGCCGCGTCAATTGCTTCTGCCGTAGCGGCAGACATTTATAACGCGCGGATACTCCGCAGGTCCATTGAAGACGATCGGCAGAATTTTACTCGTTTTTTTCTACTGCGAAGGCCGGAAGACGCGGATCGATATCCGGCAAAATCGGCCGCGGACCCGGCTCAGTGGAAAACTTCTTTGGTCTTTAGCCTGCGAAATGTGCCGGGGTCCCTGTTTCGGGCCCTCGCGGCATTCGCGCTACGTGATTTGAGCCTGACCAAGATCGAATCCAGGCCGTTTCGGGGCCGGCCCTGGGAGTATCTGTTTTATCTCGATTTCCTGGGACGTGCCGACTCGCCCAGTGCGCGCAATGCGCTGGGCCATTTGCGAGAAATGGCAGACGATCTGCGGATTCTGGGTTCCTACCCGAAAGGGGCCTGACGCTAAACTTGTGATTAGCGAATATGGCAGTTCAAGAAGAGCAAGTTCAACTTCCGGCCGAAGCGTTGCCGGAAACCTCAGAGGAGGTGCCGGTCCTCACAGTCCGCGACACGGTGATTTTTCCCGGCGCCATGTTGCCCATTACCGTCGGCCGTCCCGCGTCACTGGCGTTGGTTCAGTCTCTGGGCGAGAACCGGACGTTGGCAGTGGTGGCTCAGATCGACCCGCGAGTCGATACACCAGGCCCCGAGGATTTGTATCCGATCGGGACCCTATGTGTCTTACACAAGGCGATCCGTGTTCCCAAGGAGAATCTGCTGCTGTTTTGCGAGGGAACCTCCCGGATCGCGACGCGGGAATTTACAGCCACGGAACCCTTTCTGAAGGCGCGCGTGGAGAAGATTCCGGAGACTGAGCCGGAGCCGACGCCGGAAATCGAGGCTTTGCGCCAGAATGTGGTCAATCTGTTCCAGCAGATTGCGGCGGCGTCGCCCAATCTCTCCGATGAACTGGCTGCTTCCGCCGCTCACATTACTGAACCGGGCAAGCTCGCCGATTGGATAGCCGGAACTCTGCCGTCCCTCGAAGCCCCCGAGCGGCAGAAGCTGCTGGAGCAGCCCGACGGGAAGGCACGCCTCAACGAAGTACATCGCCATCTCACCCGCGAGCTGGAATTGCTCGAGCTGCGGGGCCGCATCCAATCCCAGGTGCAAGGCCAGCTTTCGCAGAGCCAGCGGGAGTTTTACCTGCGCGAACAACTAAAGGCCATTCAAAAGGAGCTGGGTGAAGGCGACGAATCTCAGCGCGATCTGGACGATCTGCGCCAGAAACTGGAAGCCGCGGGAATGCCGGAAGAGGTGAAGACCGAGGCACAGAGGGAACTGAAACGCCTCTCACAAATGTCCATGGCGTCTCCCGAGTATGGGGTTACACGAACCTACCTGGAGTGGATGGCGGCCTTGCCGTGGAATGCCACTTCGGGCTCGCAGGTCGATGTCAAGCGCGCAGCCGAAATTCTCGATCAAGACCACTATGATCTGGAGAAGGTAAAGGACCGCATTCTCGATTACCTGGCTGTGCTGCAATTGCGGCCTGTGCTGAAGGGACCCATCTTGTGTTTTGTCGGACCTCCTGGTGTGGGAAAAACCTCTCTCGGAAAATCCGTTGCCCGGGCGCTGGGCCGGAAATTCGCGCGCATATCCATGGGCGGGATGCACGACGAAGCCGAAATCCGGGGCCACCGGCGCACTTACATTGGAGCCCTTCCGGGGCAGATCATCCAGGCTCTGCGCCGCGCAGGAACGCGCGACCCGGTGTTTATGCTGGACGAAGTGGATAAGCTGGGGCGCGATTTCCGGGGCGATCCGGCGTCCGCATTGCTGGAAGTGCTCGATCCCGAGCAAAACTCCACGTTTCGCGACAACTATCTGGATGTGCCGTTCGATCTCTCGAAGGTCCTGTTCATTACCACGGCCAACGTGCTCGATCCGGTACCGGACGCCCTGCGGGATCGCATGGAGATTATTTCGCTCGAAGGCTATACCGAGCAGGAAAAGGTCATGATTGCGTTTCGCTATCTGATCCCGCGGCAAACGCAGGAGAACGGCCTCAACCCGGAAAACGGCATTCAGTTCAGCGATGAAGCCGTGCGTTTCATTATCCGGCGCTACACGCGCGAGGCCGGAGTGCGTAACCTGGAGCGTGAAATCGGCTCGATCTGCCGCAAGCAGGCCCGGCGTATCGCTCAAGGTTCAACCGCCAAGATGGAAGTGACGCCGCAATTGGTGGAGACCGACCTCGGCGCCCCGCGTTTTCGAACCGATACAGAGGTTGCCGACCGGACCCGCCGGGCCGGCGTCGCAGTGGGGCTTGCATGGACGCCGGTGGGCGGCGACATCCTGTTCATCGAAGCCGGGCGCATGCCCGGCGGCTCCAGAGGATTAATCATGACGGGCCAGTTGGGGCCGGTCATGCAGGAATCGGTGCAGGCGGCGCTGACCTGGGTGCGCAGCGGCGCCGAAAAATATGGCATCGATCCGGAGGTGTTCAAAACCAGCGACATCCACATTCACGTTCCCGCGGGAGCGATTCCCAAGGACGGCCCTTCGGCAGGGATTACCATGGCTGCGGCACTTCTATCCATGCTCACCGAGCGGTGTATCCGCCCCAAGCTGGCGATGACCGGCGAGATCACGCTCACCGGGCAGGTGTTGCCGGTTGGCGGTATCAAGGAAAAGGTGCTGGCCGCCAAACGCAGCGGAATCGTGGAGGTGATTCTGCCGTTCGAAAACGAGGTGAACGTGCGCGAGGACCTCAAGAGCGAACAGATCGCAGACGTCCAGATCCGCTACGTGAAAACCATGGAAGAAGTGGTAGAGCTGGCGTTAGAGCCGAAGGGGTAAGATCATTCCTTCCGCTGCTTCGCGCCTTCGAGGATGGCATTAAATGCCGGAATGTCCTTCACATCGGGCGCTGAACTCTTGAACGTCCGGATGTAGGCATAGATATCTTTCGCCTGTTTATCGGGGAGCGAGGCCTCGCCGAAATTCGGCATGGAGGTGGAGGGTGTCAGCGGCGCAACATTGGCGCGGCCGCGCAGGAACGTGATAAAGGCCTGCTCGGTGGAGAGGTTGCCCCAGCGTCCCACGAAGGGCCGCGCTCCAGTTTCCCCGTTATAGCCATGACAGGCGTAGCAGCCGAAAGAGTAGTACAGCCCTTTTCCCGTGGCGGCATTCCCGGTGACCGGGCTGGTGGGCGGCGCGACGTTCTTCGCAAGCGATCCGGCGCGCCCGCCTTGCGCGTGCAGCACCAGGATGGGGATCACCAACCCGGCTAACGCAACCATGGGGAACCAGATTCTCGAAATGCTCTTCATCCCCGTTTTCCCTATCGCGGCTGGGTGATCACATCGATCAGGTACGGTTCGCCGCGTTTGGCGGAGGCCACGCCGCGCTTCAACGCCGCGGACAATTTCGCGGGATCGGTGATCGGTCCCTCGGCAGCCATCCCGTAGCCCGCCGCCATCTTGGCATAGTCGATGTGCGGATCGCGCAGTGTGCTTCCGATGTGTGCGCGTTCGGCGCCGCGCCCGCGAACTCCGGCCATATATTCGATGAACATGTACTCCTGGTGCCAGGCGCGGTTGTTGTGCATCACAGTGAGCATGGGCAATTTGTGGTGGACGGCTGTCCACAAAACGCCCGGAGCATAGTTGAGGTCGCCATCCGTCTGGATATTGACCACGAGCCGGTTGCGTGCCTTCGCCGCCAGCGCCGCGCCCACGCATGCCGGGGCGCCGTAGCCCATGCCTCCCGCGCCCTGCCCGCCGAGGTAACTGTAAGGCTTGTTGTGTTCCCACAACTGCACGTTATGTCCGCCGGAAAAATTGCTGGGCGAGGCGAGACACCAATCTTCGTTCATGATCAGGGGCCACATTTCGGCGTATACCCGGGCCGTGCTGATGGGCGACCCGTTCCAGCCTGCTTTCTTGGTTTCCAGCGCCTGCTCGAGAGCAGCCACGCGGGCTTCCTGGTTGGCGCGAGCGTTTTTGGCGGCGCGATCCTGAATGCGCGCTTTCCGGTCGGAGGTGATTTGCAGTTTCACCTGTTCGATGATCAGCGGGAGGCTGGCCTCGGCATCGGCCTCGATGCGCATGCCCGTGTTGGCGCCACCCCTGCCGCCCCGACCGCCTCTTCCGCCTGCACTGCCGCTGATCCCGCCGAAGCCGATGTTCCCGGTGTCCCGCGAAGGAGCGATTTGCGCCAGGCCGGGACCGGTAATGGAGACCTGGGCGCCCGCCGCTTCCAGACCCAGCGTGTAATCGTAATTGGTATCCGCTCCGGGACCACAAAGCGAGTGGCCTTGCGGAAAACTCATCGGCCCGTTCGTGGCGGTGGTGCTGGCCGATGCTCCAACCAGTTCGGCAAGCTCGACGGCGCGTCTGACGCCTTCCGGTGTCCGCAAGCGCCCCACGGCGATGCGAGGATTTTGCGCTTCTACCAGCGCTTTGGCAATCTCCTTCGCGCGCGCCGCGTCGATGACAGGAAACTGGGGAGGACGATAAGCCGGTATTGCGGCCGTCGGAGCGTTTTCTTTCTGCAGCTCGGAGCTGAGCACCACTAGTGTCGGGCCCATGGGCGGCGTAATCGCTTCGTTATAGGCGCGCTGGATTGCCGGCAGTGCTTCCTCGAGCGTCTTGGGCTCGGCATCCCATTTCGTGAAGCTGCGCACCATCCCCGCCATATCGTGAGCGGTATGCGCCGCGATGAAATCCGGATCGTTGCCGGCGATCATCAGCACCGGCACGCGATCGTAGTAGGCCTGATATATGGACATGGCCGCGTGCTGAACACCAATCGTGCCGTGCAGCAAGGCCAGCATCGGTCTGCCTTCCGCCTTGGCGTAGCCATGAGCCATGGTGACCGCGGACTCTTCGTGCAACGCGGTAATGAATTCCGGCATCTGGTTCGGCGGATGACCGTAGTTGATCAGTGATTCCTGCAAGCCTTCAAAACTCGATCCCGGATTCGCGGCGACGTATTCGACACCCAGATCGCGAAGAGTCTGGACCATCAGATCCGAACCGGGCCGCGTTATGGCACGCACCGCGGCGGGCGGGCGCACATTCCCCGCATCGCGGGCAAGCTGCCTTTGGTTTGGAGCCGGCGCCGCCGACGATTCATTTCCGGGCGCTTGCGGCTTTGCGGCTGGAGCCGTGGCCACCAGGGCCGCGGCGCCGGTTGCGGCGCTCTTTAAAAAACCACGGCGGCCGAAGGAAGTCTTTTGTGATTTCGCCATAAACCTGGATCTCCCGATTGGACTTCGGTAGCTAATGATATCAGTCTTCCCTGCCTAACCGGCAAGGGGAACGAAGACGTCGGTTCGCCAGTCTTTGGGATCGGGGTAATTGTCCGGATCGGTGATGTACGATTCCCAGGGCGCCCCGGCAGCGGTGAGACCCTGCTCCTGAATCCAATGGCCGATCGCTCGAAAGGCCTCGGGAAGCTGATCATAGGGCCCCATGTGCGTGGTCACCGCCGCGGGACCTCCCGGTAATGAGTCGGCCCGGACCTCCGAATCGGAGACATTGGGCGCCGCTGCCACAGGCACTCCGATGTCGAGCGTCATCAGGCCAGGCCCCATACCGGGGTATCGCGCGAATGGCGGCCCCGCGATAGCTATTCCGTTCCGGTGGGCGTAACTGAAGACCAGCGGCAAGGCCTCGCCGATGGCCTTGGCGATCTCAGATTGTTGCACCTGCCGTCGCGCCACGAGCACGGGTTGCGGCGAAAGCTGTTTTTTAGCGATGGAATATGGCATAGCTGCGCGCTTTCAGCATCGCAGACTCCAAACGCGGTTACCACCGTGGAATTGTTACGAAACACTCTGTGTCAGCGATTTGGTGTTGCCGACCACCTCAACCAGGATGTTGAAATACACCTTGCCGTCGTAATGAAAGGAGGCGACATTACGGTTTTCCGGCTGAAGTCCTTCGTGTCCGCGGCCTACGCGAAAGTCTTCCAGAATCGCGTCCGCGGGGATCTGGTGTTTTTCCAATTCCAACGTAAAAGCCGCGAAGCTGCGCGTGACCTGTCTGCGTTCCATGGCAATCAGGGCTTTCTAAGCTCGCGCTCCAGGTCGGCAAGCACATCCGGTGCGCGGTCGTTGCCCAGATCCCGCTCCAGGCGGCGCAGGGCAACCCCCACAACATCGCGATGATGGAGCCGGGAGCCGAACTTGTCCTGAAGACGAAGCCAAAGCTCGTGCGCGCGATCTACGTCCTCAGGCCACAAGCGCGGCGGATGCGGTCCCAGATTGACAAACACGGAGGGGCGGCCCGGGCTGATGATCTCGAGCGAGAAGGAATGACGGGGCTCGGGGAGTTTCTCCCAGGCGAGGCCGATGCGCCGCGCCAGTTCCTCGGAATCCATGCGCGCCGAAACTCCCGTTACCAGGCGCGAAGCCTGAAGCTTGGCCGCGGTCTGCACCATGGCATCGAACGGATCGACACCCGGCACCACCAGCAGATCGGCCGTCTTGCCGTGCTTTTCGGCCACGGAGACCACGCGTGTGAGTAACTCACGTTCGTAATCGGAAAAGAGCTGCTGGTCGGACAACTCAAACTCGCCCGCCCCCGTGGATACGGGGCGCACCGTCATCACCACAATGTCGTGCCGCCGGAGATTCGTTTTTTCCAGGACATTCAAGAGGTGCTGCATGCGGTTGTAATCGCGCACGGCGACTAACACGCAGCCGGGGCGGGCATGGACCGCGTTGGCGCTCACGTCGGGACGCATGTCGAGATTGAACTCTTCCAGTCCCGCCATCTTGGCATCGATCTTCTTTTTGTTGATCACCTCGGAAGTGGTGAAGACGATAAACAGCGCGATCGTGAAGCTCACCCCGTAGATGGTCGCGATCTGTTTCGTGAACAGGTTGGCAATCGCCACCATCGCTAGGACCAGCGTGGTCGCGATCAGCCCGGCGGGAATCTCTAACTTCCCGATCCGGAAATTGCCCGGCGTCTTATACTCCTGGTCGTGGCGCTTGAAGCGAAGCACCAATACGCCGAGTGACTTCAGGAAGAAGCTCCAGACCACCCCGAAGGCATAAGCTTCACCCAGCAGATTTACATCGCCGCGGCTCATGACGATGGTGCCCAACTGGAGCAGCGTGATCAGATTGATCATGCGGTGCGTCGTGCCGTAGCGCTTGTGAGGCCGGCGAAACCAGTCGAGCAGGACGCGATCCTCGGCCAGCCGGTTCATCACGCCATTGGCCCCGATGATCGATGTATTCACGGCTCCCGCCAGAATCAGCACGCCCACGATCACGACGAACACGTGAAACAGCAAACGGATTGCGGCCGGGCCGGCCAGGTGGCTGGTCAAACCGCCTAACAGATTGTCGACGTACTCGCCCCGCACGGCATCGGGAATAATCATTCCGGCGAAAAGCGTGACCACGCCGGTGCAGAACACCGCATAGATACAAACCGTATTTCCGGTGTATTTTAGGTTCTTCAGCTTGGGGTAGCCGATCTCGCGGTACACTTGCGCCAGCGTTTCAAAACCGCTCATCGACAACAGCGAATGCCCAAAGGCGATGATGACGGCAATGGCGCCGATTTGCGGCCAGATGGTCCCTCGAAACCACCCCAACGCGTCCTCGCTAAAGTGCAGATTCGCCGGCAGCGGCGGAGGCGGGACTTGCGCGGTGCCGCGCAAGAGAATCGTGATCGGGCACCAGATGAGAAACGCCACCACCATCACCGTGGTGACCTGCATAATGCGCAGCGCCTTCCCGCTCGACTCGTGAATTCCCTTGACGTTGTTCCACCAGAAATAGAGAGTAACCGCCACGCCGAATACGGCCGCAAAAAGATTCGTGCTGACGGTGTGGCCGAGGTGCGTCATCCCGGAGATTTCGTTCAGCAGGTGACCCAGATACAACCCCGCGCTGACCACACTAATGGGCCCAGTCAGGATGTAGTCGAATATCAGGGCCGAAACTGACAGCCGCGCCATGAAGTGGTTCATGGCGTCGCGCACCACGACATAGACCCCGCCACGTACGAACATGCTGCAGGATTCCATGTACACCGAGCGCACGGCGAAGCTGAATAACATTACCGCCAGGATGAACCATGGAGCGCTTTTGCCGATGGCGTGTTCGGCAATGCCTCCCGCATAAAAGGCCGAAGACGCAAGATCGCTGAGGACGACCGCCGCCGCACGCCAAAACGAAATAAACGTCAGGGCCACCGTGGTGGCGACGACGACCTTAGGTAGGGCAGAGGGCCGGCCGCCCGGCTTCATGCCGTTCGGTAAATCGGGGCTGGTGCTCGCGCCGACCCCTGAGACAGGCTTAGACAATCGAGAACTAATCTACCGCCGAGGTTAGTCTCATGTCCAATCGAAATTTTTCATGAAGAACGTCTCGCGGAGCCTTGCACCTGGAGATAGTCCGTCAACATCGAAAGACAGGTGCTAAGTATCAAAAGATAGGTTTCCAGCTTACAGTTGATCGCGGTACTGTTCCAAAGCCACTTTAACTGCCTGAGCGCGCGTTCTTACTTTCAGTTTGCCAAATACCTGGCGCAGAGACGCCTTTACGGCACTTTCCGAGACCTCCAGGCGTTCGGCGATCTCTCGATTGCTCAGGCCTTGGAGAGTAAAGCGCAACACTGCCCGATCTCTGTCGGTCAGCCGTACCGCGCGTGTATTGTGCGTCCGGCCAACGGACCGGAACAGGGAACCCAGATAGGCCTTCTCCAGGCACACTTCACCGCCGGCGATCTGGCGGATTGTATTGCAGAGGACTTCGGTCGAATTTTGTTTATGCAGGATGCCGGCGACTCCAGCACCCACCAACTGCACGGCTTCCTGCTCGCTAATCCCGGCCGTCACGATCAGCACGCGCCCCTGGAAGCCGCGGTTGCCGGCGGCGGAGATGAAATCCAGAGCGCGTTCCGGCCCGAGATCTACGTCCAGCAATACCACGTCTGCGTCTATGTCCCGCAAGCAGCCCAGCGCTTCCTTGGTAGTCGCACACTGTCCCACAATTCTCAAATCGCCCTCTCGCTCCAGCATCCGCGTCAATCCTTCGCGGAACATGACGTGGTCGTCGACGATGAGAAGCCGAATCGTTGGAGTCGTCGCATCAGTCATACCAGTGACCGTTCAAACTATCGGAATCTCCACGCGGAAGCAAGCGCCCCCGGTCTGCGGCTCGAACCGCAGATCGCCTCCGTAACTTCTCACGACGGCGCGGGAGACATACAAGCCAAGCCCTGAGCCGTTCGCGCCTGGCTGGAAGGGTGCGAATAGCCGATCCGGTTCTGCGATACCCGGGCCGCTATCTGTAAAGCGAATGGCCACCAGTTTCTCCTCGACGCAGACAGAGATCCGCAACTCGCGCTCGGGAGACGTTTCCACGGCCCGGTGGCTGTTCTGCGCCAAATTCAAAAAGGCTTGCAGGAGACCATGCCGTTCGGCCACCACGACCGGCATCTTCGGCGGCAGCTTCCAAACGATGGCGCCGCCGAAGTCACGCCAATCCGGTTCAATGATGATCCGGAGATCATCCATGACTTCTTGCAGCGCGATTTCCTCGAGTGCCGGGTTGATGGAGCCTTGCAGCTCCCACGAGGCGATTCGTTCCAGACCATGAGCCAGGGTGTTGAGTCCCTGCAAGTCCTCGTCCTGGCCAATCCGGTGTTTTGCCTGAATGTTGGAGCAAAGCAGCGAGATGGCGCTGCAAAGAT
Organism: Terriglobia bacterium; assembly: GCA_003175985.1. Lineage (GTDB taxonomy): Bacteria > Acidobacteriota > Terriglobia > Bryobacterales > Bryobacteraceae > PSRJ01. The sequence goes on along the minus strand of PSRJ01000044.1, from coordinate 18,495 downwards.
TGCGCACTTCGTGCGACACAGCGGCGGCAGCGATGCGGTTGCCGATCTTCAATTGACGGAGCCCCTCTTCTTCCCGATCGCGCATTTCCTCCGAGGAGTCGACCACTATAGCGGCGAGCCGGGGACCGCTGGGAGTGGTGTAGGAGGAGAACCAGACATGGGCTGGAAAGATGTCCCCGTTGTCCTTGCGCCCCTGGCATTGCGCGGCGGTCCGAAACTGTTCGGGCTCGCCGGAGAGCGCCAGCGCATCTCCGAGCAGTGGGATATATTTGCGAATATCCCGGCCGGTCAGCGCGCCAGTTTCGGGAGTTAGAAACATGGCGGTAGCGGCCCGGTTCGCGGCCAGTACAGCTCCGGACCCATCAGTGGCCAGGATCGCCGCCGGGCTACTCTCCACAAGAGTTTTGAGCTGTTCCTCCAGTTCCCGATTTCGCAGCAACGCTGTAACAAACAATCCGGAGCCGGCGTAAGTGAGCGAGGCAAAGACGAAACGTAAGCCGATCTCCACGGGTGGGGAGCCCGCGATATCGAAAACCGAGCGCAGCGTAGAGCAGGTGAGAGCCAGCACGACTGTCTGCCACGGAGCGAGCACCCTGGCGCCCATCATCATCGGGAGAATATAGAGAACGCCTAAGGAAGCCCGGTTTCCGGCGTACCAGTCGGCCGTGGCGATCAGCGCGATCATCACGAAGGTTATCGCGAGTATTTTGCCCCGGCTCCCCCTTAGAAAAAATCCGATCACACTATCCAAGATACGCCATTGGCCTATCCAGAGATACTTTGTCTGCCTGACCGAAAGATCAGATAGACCAATCGTCTACGGCTCGCTAGACTGGCGGGTATGGCGCGTCAGAATAATACAACGCCGACCAAAGGCCCTTTCCGTAAGGTCACAGTGATGGTCCCGCCTGATACCTATGAGCGTCTGATTCGGGAAACGGCGCGGCGAAAGATCGCAGGTGAACCGGATGGTCGCCTGTCGGCCCTGTTACGGGAGGCGGTGAGCCGTTACTTTTCGCGATAGAGCACCCGATCGATCCTGCCTTTCGATAGATGCTTTCTGTCTTTCGGGTGGAAAAATCGGAAAAACTTTCCGTCAAAATCGAAAATATCGATTGGACATAAATCGGTTCCCAACCGTAGACTAAGTTCTCAATCAAATCCACGTTGATGATCCTCAACAGGGAGCTAAGTGGCTCTTAGCCGGCCGCAGGCTGGTGGAGGATATTACACGCGACATCTCAGTCGAAGAACCAACCGCGGGGTTGGTGTGTGTTTCCTGTTAGCCGGTAGCTGAAAATCTCGAACATCGCTTGCATGCGCGCGCGGCTCGCAATCGGGCTCTCGTAATTGCAGCAACTTAGTGAGTCGTTCGTCTTTCAGCATCCGATTCGAGAAGAGCGCTGCTGCGCGATGGACTAGCAATGAAAAAGATCGAAGCGATTATTCAGCCATTCAAGATTGACGAAGTGAAGGAAGCACTGGTGGGCATAGGCATCGACGGCATGACGATCAGTGAAGTCCGCGGGCACGGGCGTCAGAAGGGCCACAAAGAGGTCTATCGCGGCCAGGAATACAACGTCGACCTGCTGCCGAAAGTCAAGATCGAGATGGTGGTTCCCGCGGAACGGTCCGAGGAAGTGGTGAAGGCGCTCAGCGGGGCGGCTCGCACCGGTAAGATCGGCGACGGCAAGATCTTTATTTACGATGTGGCGGAAGCAGTGCGTATCCGCAACGGCGATCGCGGGGATGCAGCGCTGTAGAAGAACCGCTTTGCCGCCAGGTTTGTAGTCGATTCAACTCTATTTGAGGAGGTGGTAGATGGGAGCTAATCCCACGCAGGCACACGGAGCCGCGTTGTTTATGATCGCACTGACATTGATCTCAGTCGGACTTGCCGAGAATATCGGTGTGATCTGGGTCTTGTTGGGGCTGGCCGCGTTCGCGATTTCGGTCGTGCTTTTCTTGAAGTGCAAGCCGTTGGAGAACAAAGAGGACTAGGGAGGGATAGAGATGGCCTTTGTCGGAGTTTTGATCACCGTGCTCGGCTTCGTAATCGCTGTGCTGAGCGTGTCTCTGTCGTCGAGCGTGGGCGGACGCATGGTGGTAGTGCTAATAGGGATCGCGATGAGCCTCATCGGGATCATCGGTGTGATCAATCGCGCTTTTCTGAAAACCGCGAACTGGAGGAGATAACGTCCGTGAAGAGAACGATTCTACTGATTACGTTGGCACTGAGCCCGACTCTGGCGCTGGCGCAAGCACCGGCGGCTCCGGCGGCCCAGGCGGCTGCAGTTCCCATCACCGATGCAGACCTCAAGAACGTCTCCTCGCCGAGCAATGACGACCGGCTCAAGGGAGATCCGGGCGGCACGATTACCGGAACTGTCGCCGATATTGCAGTCGCTGATTCAAAGAAGGGCCTGACGATCGGCGACGTTGTGAATCAGATTGGGCAGAACAAAATCGCGATCAATTTCGTCTGGACATTGATCACAGGGTTCCTGGTCATGTTCATGCAGGCCGGCTTCGCCGTCGTAGAGACCGGACTGTGTCGCGCAAAGAACGCCAACCACACCATGATGATGAACTTCATGGTATATGGCGTTGGCATGTTGGCCTACTGGCTCATTGGGTTCGCTATTCAGATGGGCGGTGTCGGAGGAAACGGCAACCTGGGCGGCATTCAACCTCTGAATACGGAATGGACGATCACTCTATTCGGCAAACCGTTCGGTCTCTTCGGCCAGCATGGTCTCTTCTTGACCCAAGGCGGCACTTATGACGTGGGCGCCATGGTTATGTTTCTGTTCCAGATGGTGTTCATGGACACGGCCTTGACCATCGTCACGGGAACCTGTGCAGAGCGTTGGAAGTACGTTGCCTTCGTGGTTGCTTCCTTTGTGATGGGCGCGTTTACTTACCCGCTATTTGCCAATTGGGCGTGGGGAAACGGCTGGCTCGCCAATCTGGGCGGCAATTTTGGACTCGGCAAGGGATATTGTGATTTTGCAGGTTCCGGTGTCGTCCACGCTGTAGGAGGCCTTACGGCACTCGCCGGCGGAATAATCGTTGGTCCACGGCTGGGGAAGTACACGCGCGACGGTAAGCCCAACGCGATCATTGGCCATGACATCGTAATCGTCCTGACCGGCTGTTTCATTCTGGCCTTCGGCTGGTTCGGATTCAACCCCGGATCGACTCTGGGCGCTTCCGGGAACGGGAATCTTCGCATCAGTTCGGTTGCCGTCAACACGATGCTTGCGGGAATGACCGGCAGTTTCGGCGCGATGTTCTACATGTGGATGCGATACGGCAAGCCGGATGCCTCAATGTCGGGTAACGGCCTTCTTGCCGGCCTTGTCGCTATTACCGCGCCCAGCGGTTTCGTAAACACCGTCGGGGCTGCGATCATCGGTCTCATTGCCGGAGTGCTGGTCTGTATTTCGGTTGAATTTATCGATCGCGTGATGAAGGTCGATGATCCTGTGGGCGCCATCTCCGTCCACGGCGCCAATGGACTGTGGGGTGTTATTTCGGTTGGCCTCTTCGCTGACGGCAAGAGCAATTACGGCGGTTCCTGGAACGGCGTAATGGGTTCGGTGACGGGTCTCTTCTACGGTGACGCCAGTCAGTTAGTGGCGCAACTCATCGGTGTGGCGACGTTGATCGGCTTCGTGTTCAGCTTCAGCTTTGTGGTCTTCTGGATCATCGAGGTGGTTGTTGGTCACAGGGTCTCTGCTAAAGCAGAACTCGAAGGCCTCGATCTGCCGGAAATGGGCCAGCTCGGTTATCCCGAGTTTGAACTCAAGGCCCGGCCCACGGGTGCCATGGCATGACCGGGGAACTCGTTCAGACCAACGCGGGGCAGGTTCAGGATCTGCCCCAGCGTTTGCCTCCGGTGCCCTGGCGGGACCCGTATACGGTCTCGCCCGCCAAACTGGCGGAATATATCCGCGAACTCGAATTGGCTTGCGAGCAGAATCCCCGCTCGGCCGATCTACGTACGTGCCTCGGCATGGCGTATGCGATGAACTACGAGGTGTACAAATCCGAGGATGCTCTGGAACGCGCTACGAAACTGGAGCCCGATCACTTCTTCGCCCACCTGAAATATGCGGAGTTGCATTATCGCCTTCGGGCTTTGATCCGTGCCGAGCAGGAGACGTTGAAGGCTCTGGACCTGGCGACGAATTCGTGGGAGCTGAACCTGGCGCGCAAACAGTTGCAGGAAATTCGCAAGCTGATGCGCGAGGGCACGCAGAAGCCGGAGTGGACCAAGCCGCTCATGCGGCCCGCTCTGCTCCTGCTGGCCATGACGATCTTCCTATCTCTGGCGGTGCACTGGAAATGATGTGGAAGTGGGGCTATTTCGCCGGGGCATCCGCCCTCGCGGCATATTTTCTATTGCATGCGGGGGCGCCGCCATTAGCGGTTGCCGCGGGCATCGGCGGTGTCGCCATGTTCATGCGGCGCCGGTCGCGCGCCACATGATTGGGCCCCCATGCATTTGTCAATTAGCCCTGCGCTATTGATGTTTTTCGGGTCGACCGGCCCGGCCAAGATTCCCCTTTCGATGCTGGTGGTTTTCGTCGCCGCCAAACTCATGGCGGAGGTGGCGGAACGCCTGGGGCAGCCGGGAATCGTGGGCGAGATCCTGGCCGGCGTGCTGATCGGTCCGAGCGTGCTGGGCTGGCTCGCTCCCAATGAGTTCCTGAGCGCGCTCTCGGATTTAGGCGCGATGTTCCTGCTGTTCCGCGTCGGGCTGGAAGTCAAGTCTTCGGAGCTGCTGAAAGTCGGCGGCACCGCGACGCTGGTGGCGTGTTCCGGCGTCGTCGTTCCATTCATCATGGGCGGCGGCATTCTGCTGTTGTGGGGCGCGCCTGCTAACGAAGCTATTTTTGTTGGGGCTTCAATGGTCGCGACCAGCGTCGGAATTACAGCCCAGGTCCTCTCCGCCAAAGGATTGCTCCACGCCGTTTCAAGCAAGATCATCCTGGCCGCGGCCGTAATCGACGACGTGCTCGGGCTGTTAGTGCTCGCCGTAGTCAGCAGCTTGACCCACGGCAAGCTGGATTATGTTCAACTGAGCCTCACCGCTCTGGCGGCAACGGCATTCACGGTTATTGTGGCCAAGTGGGGAACTCATACTATCGGCCGCGTGGTGCCGCACGTCCACCGCACTTTGAAGGTGGCCGAATCGCGCTTCGTGCTGGCCATGAGTCTCCTCTTTGCGCTGGCTCTCATGGCTGTCTATACGGGTGTTGCCGCGATCGTTGGCTCCTTCCTGGCGGGGTTGGCGTTAAGCGAGAGCACCAAAGATCGGGAACGTGATTTGGCCCAGGGAGTTTCCGAATTGCTCGTACCTTTTTTTCTGGCAGGCATCGGGCTCCATGTTGATCTCACCGCGTTCTCCCATCCTGCCACTGCGCTGCTCGCGGGCGTCATCCTGGTCGCGGCGGTGATTTCGAAGTTCATCGGATGTGGTTTGGGGGCACTCGGTATGGGGAGGGCGGATGCCTTGCGCGTCGGTGTCGGTATGATTCCGCGCGGGGAAGTCGGAATGGTCGTGGCGCAGATCGGTCTGGGTTTCGGTATGCTCAGCCAAAGTTCGTATGGAGTTGTCGTTTTCATGTCCGTTGCCACGACGGTCGTGGCCCCTCCTCTGATCAAAATTGCTTATCGCAAACTGTTGGAAGAAGGCCAGGCGGAAGTTGGCGAGGAAGTTCTCCGTGTGGAATGAGATCTCATGAAACAAGCACCCACCGATCCCAATCCTCCTTACGGCGAAAAAGGCGGATTCCGCAAGATTACCGTAACCGTCCCGCCCGATGTGTATGAACGCCTGGTTCGGGAATCGGCCCGCCGCAAAATCGCCGGAGAGCCCAACCAGCTGCTTTCCGCTTTATTGCGCGAGGCGGTTTACGAGTATCTGAACCGGCTCGGCTGAGGCAATCCCACGGGCGCGTAACTCCTGATTGCTCCTATCCCGTTAACGTTGGTGAACTTGTAAACTGCTCTCGAAGTTGACAGGTGAGGGGTCAGCAGCTACACTTTTTCACAGGGCATTTTGCATCAGGGTTATTGCAGGTGTGGTTTTCCGGCTTACTAATCTTCACCAGAAGTGTGTCCGGGGCCAGCCCTCGAAGCTGGAGCAGGTTGTCTCATTAATCAATAGGTAGGAGAGTGAATGCGATCTGTATTGCTGTCCGTATTTGTCTTACTGTTCGCTGGGTCCGTATTCGCCCAAAGCGACCGTGGCACCATCACCGGCACCGTGCAGGATCCGGCCGGAGCGGTGATTGCGAACGCCACGATTGAAGCGCGAAATCTGGAGACCGGAACGGTGTACCCCGCCGTCAGCACCAATACCGGCAACTTCACCGTTCCCCAATTGCCGCCGGGCGCCTATGAGGTCGACGTGACGGTTCCCGGCTTCAAGAAATTTGTCCGGTCGGGAATCACGATGGGGACGGCGCAAACGCTGCGTGTTGACATCAACCTGGAAGTCGGCGCCGCGACGGAATCGGTGACGGTGCAGGCCGATGCTTCGCTGCTCAAAACCGAGAGCGCGGAAGTGAGCCATAACGTCACCAATGAAATGCTGAACACGCTGCCTATGCTAGGCGTCGGCAGCGCGGCCTCGGGGAGTTCCGGCATACGCAATCCGAATAATGTTTTGGAAGTCCTTCCGGGCACTTATTATGCTCCGAATTCGCAGGTGAAGATCAACGGTGCGCCGAGCAACTCGCAGGCGTATCACGTCGAAGGGCAGGACGCCACCAATCAGGGTTTCCCGTACGCCGCGGCGCAAGTGCAGCCCAGCGTCGACGCTATTCAGGAAATTGCGGTCCAAACCAGCAACTTCGCTCCCGAATTTGGCGCGGCCGCTGGCGGCTTTTTCAACGTGACGATGCGCTCCGGAACCAATCAGTTCCACGGCAGCGTATACGACTACTTCGTTAATGAGGCGCTCAATGCCGGCACACCCTTCACCGATGCCGGCCTCACCAACAGCCAGCGCGCAGGACAGTTAGTGCGGCCGCGGGCGCGCCGCAACGATTATGGCTTCACCATCGGCGGGCCTGTCGAAATCCCGAAACTCTACAACGGCAAAGACCGCACCTTCTTCTTCTTCAACTTCGAACAGTTCCGGGAGACCCAGACTATCAACAACATTCCCATCACGGTGCCGATCGATGCGTACCGCCAGGGCAATTTCAGCCAGGCGATCAACGCGCTACGGCCGGGCGGGCAGACCCTGACCATTCCCGGCGGAGCCACTACCGACGTTCTCGGGCGCACGCTCATCGCGAATACGATCTACGACCCCAGCACTTACCGCGTCCTTCCCTCAGGACAGGCCGTGGAAGATCCGTTCCCGGGCAACATCATTCCGCCGGCCCAAATGGACAAGGTTGCACTGAATGTTCAGAAGATCATTCCCCAACCGAATCTGCCGGGGCTGATTAACAATTACCTCCCCACGTATCCGAGCACTCGCCACACGACCATCCCGGCGGTCAAGATCGACCAGAATATAGGATCTCGCGCGAAATTGTCGTTCTACTGGTCATTCACCCATACCGATTCGCCGTATTCCCCTACCTACGGAGGATCGGAAGGATTGCCCGATATGATTACGGCCACGCGCGGCACCTTCATCCACTCTCACGTGGAACGCCTGAACTATGACATGACCCTGGCTCCGACGCTGCTGCTGCACCTGGGAGCCGGTTATCAATTGAACAACTTCTACGATGCCGCGCCGATAACCAACTTCGATGCTGCCGCAACCCTGGGACTGACAGGCGCAACCTTGAAGCGCAATGTTCCCGTCTTTAACCAGTTCTGCGGAACGGCTCCGCCGCCCGCGCCTGCGACGTGTACCGCGGCAGGCGGTATCGGGAACCTGGGACCGGGAGCGGGGCAGAGCAACGATTACTGGGAGAAGCCTTCTTCCAACGCCAGCATCACCTGGGTGAAGGAGAACCACACTTACAAGCTCGGCGGAGAGTTCTTCGTCAACGGTACGCCTTCGGTTTCCTACACCAACACAAGCGGCACATTTACTCTGAGCGCCAAGGAGAGCGGCCTGCCATACCTGGTGGACACCACGCTTTCGGGCGGTTCTCTGGGTTTCCCATACGCCAGCTTTCTGCTGGGCAGGATCGACAGCTTCAGCATCGCGCAACCGGCCAACTTCCGGTTTGGCAAGAAGCAAATCGCGCTGTTCCTCCAGGACTCCTGGAAGGTCAGCCGCAAGCTGACCCTGGATTACGGTGTCCGCTGGGATTACGGCACCTATTATAAGGAGCAGTACGGCCGGGCGATGGGCTTTTCTCCCACACTGGCGAACCCCAGCGTGAGCGGCTATCCCGGCGCGTGGTTCTTCGAAGGCACCGGAACCGGCCGCTGCAATTGCGATTTCGCCAGCAACTATCCTTACGCGATCGGACCTCGGATCGGCGGTGCTTACCAGGTCACTCCCAGGACGGTGATCCGCGCTGGATGGGGCCTGATTTACAATCAGACCTCCACCAACAACGGCGGTGTCAACACGGGCGGACTCGCGCCGACGAATACGGTCGGCACTGCCGGCTTGGGCCAGCCCGCCATGATTCTGGCGAGCGGCATTCCCGCCTCGGCCATCCCGACCTATCCGAACTTTAGCGCTGGAATCGCGCCGCTGCTTCCCATCGGCAACCAGGGCACTCCTATGCTGGGCGTCGGCGGATTCGCTAACGCCGGTTTTGTGGACCCCGGAATCGCGCGGCCGGCGCGGCAGAACCAGTGGAGCATCGGCGTGCAGCGCGAAATTGTTCGCGACCTGGCAGTAGATCTGGCCTATGTCGGCAATCGCGGCGTATGGTGGAACGCCGGCATGCTGGTCAACATCAACGCGATCACTCCGCAGCGCCTCGCCGCCTATGGGCTCGATCTGAACAACCCGACGGATCTGGCCTTGCTGACCCAAACCATGGCCAGCGCCCCGGTTCAGGCCCGCGGCTTCAAGATTCCGTATCCGGGCTTCTCCACCAACAACACCCTGGCTCAGGCGATCCGGCCGTTTCCGCAATTCGGAACCATCAACGCTGTCGGTTCGCCGCTGGGCAAGACCTGGTATGATTCGCTCCAGGCAAAGGCCACCAAGCGTTTCAGCCGCGGCTTGACCTTCACCACGGCCTTTACCTGGCAGAAGAGCCTGGGGGAGGGAATCGATGTGCCGGCCGGCGGCGTGCTCAACAACATCGTCGCCAATCCGGCCAATAGCAAGAGCTACTCACAGTTCGACCAGCCTTTCACTTTCGTCGTGTCGGCCAGTTATACGACGCCGAAGTGGGGATCGAACAAGCTGCTCTCGTTCGTCACCCGCGATTGGAATATCGGCACCATTTTGCAGTACGCCAGCGGTTTGCCGATTGCTACGCCGACTACCCAGAGCGCTCTGAACAACCAGATTTTCCAGAATACGCTGGCGGTTCGCGTACCAGGACAGTCCGTATTCACCGACACCTGGATCGACACGAAAGGCGCTACTCATACCGGCGAGCCTCTGGACATCAACTGCCATTGCTTCGATCCGGCGAAGACCTTCGCGCTGAATCCGAAGGCATGGGCCAACCCCGCCAACGGCCAGTTCAGCAACGCGGCTGAATATTACGGCGATTTCCGTTATCAGCGCCATCCCAACGAGAGCATCGGCCTCGGCCGCACCTTCCGCTTCAAGGAGAGAATGGCCTTGATGGTCCGCGTAGATTTCTCCAACGTCTTCAATCGGACCTATCTGAACAACCCGTCTAATGTCGGTTACCTGAACCCTCAATCGAAGAGCACAGTTACCGGCCTGAACACCGGCGGCTTCGGCTACATCAACCTGGCGACGACAGGCACACAGAACGGCCAGCCGCGCAACGGGACGGTGGTCGCGCGTCTCACCTTCTAAGCTTCTTCAGTTTCGAAAATAAGGCCGGACAGTCAAATGGCTGTCCGGCCTTTTTTGTGTGCACTATCATAGATCCATGAAACCGATACTTGCGCTTACGGTATTGCTGCTGGCAGCCACGTGGATGACCGGCGCGGGCGGTCCGCAGGGTGTGGCCTACATCGGCCACGACAAAGTCGCGGAGTCCCTGGCCAAAGGCGGGAACATCATCACCGCCCCTGACTATACGGTCCTGGGTTCTCACCGCGACAAGGCGGGCCAGGTGGAAGTGCATGAGAAGGAGACCGACATCTTCTATGTTGTCGATGGCGCGGCAACCTTTATCACCGGCGGCACGATGATTGGCGGCAAGCAGACCAAGGCGGGACAGATGGTTGGGACCGATATTCACGGTGGTGAATCGCACCGGCTGGCAAAGGGCGATGTCATGGTGATTCCGGCTGGAGTTCCTCACTGGTTCAAAGAGGTACCGCAGTCGATCAGCTACTACGTGGTGAAGGTGATCAAGCCGTAAACGGCTAGCTACGGGTTGCTGGGCGGAGGAGGAGGTGGCGGGGGTGGCGGCGCGTTGCCGCCGGTGCTGCCAGTGTTACCGGTATCGCCTGTGCCCGTGCCCTTTCCAGTATCGCCTTGCCCCGTGCCTCCCGTAGGCCCCGGGCTCCCGGCCCCGCCGCCCGCCGGGCGGTGCACCATCGCATCGTAAACTGCCTGCGCGGCCGCCCGCAGCGCCATCCTGGCGGCGTTGCCGCGATCGATGGCTCGCGCCAGCCGCTGCTCGCGGTATACCCGTATGGAGTCACCGGCGAAAAGGTCCTTTTGGTCGCCGAAAAGCGCATGCCGCACGTTGACGACGCCTTCATCGACACTGACGAACGTCGTGTCCTCATCCTCCGCGACTACGTCGAAGACCGTGCCGCGAACGGAAATGACTGCCGTCTGCGTGGTGACCCGGTTAGGATTGGGTCCGTTCCGGTGTTGAATATAGACCTTCACACGTCCAATCAGCAAGTCAATCAGGTCGGAGCTAGATGTGGCGCGAAAAACGGTTTTGGAGTTTTGAAAAACCTCGAAAGTGCTTCCATCCGACAATTGGAATTTCGCGTATCCATCGGGTCCGGTAATAACGATTTGCTTGGGCTGAACGGGGCTGCCCACATTGAGCGCCCATTCCGTGCCGTCACGCAAAACGGAAACCCGTCCCGTGAGCACGAGCACTTTAGCGGCAGCGCCAAAATCCTGAGCGGCCAGCGGGGCCAGGCACACTGCGGCGAGAAGCCACAGCATGAGCGCAGGGAGACGATCGCGCCTGAGCATATTCAATTTCCGGACATGGGACTCTCGAAATCCATGCCCAGTGCAAGCCTCCTCAAGTCTAGCACTAAAGATGCAACGCACATAGCGGTCCGCGATTAACTTTCAGTAATAAGCTGCGCGATATCAGTAGGTTAATCGGACTCGCCACGATGAAATACGGTAGAATTAGGCACAGTGGTGTGTCATAGGGATACATCAGGAAGCGCAGCCCGGGTTTTCGGCCTTGCGCTCCTCGGGGTTGCTATCGTCTCCGCGCAAACCCGCCCGGACTGGCGCAAGGTGGGCGTGTCCGCAGTGGAATTGACACTGGCTTCTCCGGCCACGGGGCCGGTCGAACGGGTGTGGTATTCGCCCGACGGCGCACAGCTCTTAGCGCGAACTGCCGCGGGGAAGGTATTTTCCACCACCGATTACGAAACCTGGAAACCCGCGGAACCGGTTACGGAGGGGCCGCTGTTTACCATCGCCGCAAACCGCCTCCCGGAAGCGGGGGCCCGGTTGGTTGCGGCTGGCGCTAATCCCCAACGCGTTTACGCCCTGGGCCGCCACCTGTTCCGATCCGAGGATGGAGGCCGGTCGTGGACCAACCTGACCCAATACCGCTCGGATTCGGTTGTGGGCATAGGGCAGCACAGCCTGGCGGTTTCGCCTGTCGATCCCGATCAACTGGTGCTGGCGAATGACTTCGGTGTCTGGCGTTCCGCAGATGGCGGCCTTTCCTGGGCGGGGCTCAATCAGTTCCTACCGAACCTTGCGATTCACAGAATCGTATCCACGCCGACTGGGACTGCGGGCACGCGGGTCGAGGCCGATGGTTTCGGTTTGTTGGAATTGCCGCCAGGCGGTTCGGTCTGGTTCCGATCGGACGATGGAATTTTGAATACCGAGACCGCTCTACGCCGCCAATACTCCTCGGCGACTCGCGCGGAAATCACCGCCTTTGCCACTTCGGGCTCCACCGTGTACGCCGGTTCCGCCGATGGCCGCCTCTGGGTTTCTCTGGATAGCGGCCAAACCTTCCGCCTCTCGCGCACGGAAACCGCAGGGCCGGTGGAGCGGATTTTCTCGGACCCCACGGAGTCGCGTGTGGCATTGGTGGCTCTCGGCGGAAATGGGCCGCACGTGCTCCGCACCACCAGCAGCGGGAGTCTCTGGGACGATCTGAGCGGCAACCTACCCAACGTCGCGGCGCACGGTGTCGCCGCGGATCGCGCTGCCGGCGCGGTCTACGTGGCCACTGACCGGGGCGTCTTCCTCACGCACACCGACCTGGAAAACGCCACGCTGCCGGTAGGAGACTGGAGCAGCCTGACCGACACGCTTCCCGCAGCCGCGGCTATGGATGTCCGCCTCGACCCCGCGGGTGTGCAATTGTACATCGCGCTCGATGGGTATGGTATCTATGCCGCGCCTGCGCCCCACCGCATGCGCAATTTCCGGATCGTCAGTGCGGCTGATTTCAGTGCCCGGCCCGCCGCTCCCGGTTCGCTGCTCAGCGTGATCGGCGGCCGCGTGAATGCCGCCCGGGGCGGGAATTTGAATTACCCCGTGCTGTCGGCTTCGGAAACCGAATCGCAGATCCAGGTCCCCTTCGAGGCTGTCGGACCCAACGTAGCGCTGTCGTTGCAGACGGTGGCAGGACCCGTAACACTGGGGTTGCCGGTCCAATCCGTCTCGCCCGCGGTTTTTGTGGGCAGCGATGGCGTCCCCATGCTTTACGACGCCGATACCGGGCTCGCGCTCGATGCCCGCAACCCCGCGCATTCCAACGGCCGCATTCAAATCCTCGCCACTGGTCTCGGCAGGGTCCGGCCGGACTGGCCCACGAACATGCAAGCGCCACTGGAAAATCCGCCGGCCGTGATCGCAGCGGTAAGAGTCTATCTCGATGGCGCTCCACTCCAGGTGACCCGAGCCACTCTGGCCCCCGGTTACATCGGCTTCTACCTCATCGAGGCGCAGTTGCCCATGATCACCAACCTGGGGACTTCCGAGCTTCACCTTACTGCCGAGGGGCAGGAGAGTAATCGCGTACAGATCGTGACGGAACCCTAGTTTCCACGGGGTCGCTGGCCGATCGCTTTCGCAGCAGCGCGCGGATCGCAGCCATCGCAATGAGGACCAGAGCGAACGTGCAGACGATGGTGGCTCCTGTCGGCAGGTCGATTTTCAGCGACAGGTAAACGCCGAGCGCCGAGACCAGCGTTCCCATCGTCCATCCGATCGCCAGCCGGCGCCCTACGTTTTCCGCGTAGAGCATGGCTCCTACCGAAGGGACGATGAGATAACAGAACACCAGCAAGACGCCGGCTATCGCTACCGAGGACGTCACCACGAATCCGAAGGAGGCGTAAAACAGAAAATCCCAGAATCGAGTGGAGATACCCTGCGCCTCCGCGGCTTCGGGATCGAGGGAGATCAACAGGAACTTGCGCCGGAAAATGAAATGAAACAGTCCGATTGCGCTGTAGAGGATGCCGGTCTTCGCCACCTCGCGCCAGGAGACGGTCAGAATATTACCCACCAGCATCTCCTTCAGATGTTCGGTTTCCTGGACGGACTTGCTCATGGCCAGGATGGCCGCGGCGGATGCCACGGCGTAACAGATCCCGATCACGGCCTCCTGCGGAATGCGCGCCCTGTGGCCCCGGATCATCGAGAAAATCGCCGCTCCGATAAACGTGAATGCCAGGCTTACCCAATACGCGGTCTCGCTGTGGGGCTCGATGCCATACAGCGCGGCAATCGTCGTACCAAGGGCCGCGATCTGCGCCAGGGACAGGTCTACGAAAATGACGCCGCGCTCTACCACGTGCACACCGAGATAGGCGTGGATGCCTGTCAGAATCAGGCTGGCAATGAATGGGGCGAGCAGAAACGATAATGTATCCATCCGTTTTCCTATTTGTACTTCGTGAAGGCGTTCACCAACAGGTTGATGTTGTAATCGAACAACTGAAAGTAATTCGTGATTTCCTTGGTTCCACCCACCGATGGCATGATCTGGGCAACCTCCCCGCCGGTCTTCTCCGCGATGGAATTGGGCGTGCGCAGGTCAAAGTATGGCTCCACCAGGATGAGCTTGATGTTCTCGCGCTTCATGGTGTTGATCACTTCCAGGGTGTGACTGGGGGTGGGCGGAATCCCGGGGCGCGGCTCGACATAGTCCACTACGTCGAGCCCGAAGCGTTCGCAGAAATTGGGCCACGAACGGTGATAGGTGATCACCTTCCGGCCGCGGAATGGCGCCATTTTGGCCTCCCAACCTTTTTCCGCCACGGCCAGCCGCTTGTCGAAGTCGGCGAAACGCTGCTGGAAATAAGCGGCGTCCGCAGGTTGCAGTTCCGCCAGTTTATCCGCTATCCCTTTGGCAATACGACGCCCGTTTTCGGGATCGAGCCAGTAATGCGGATTGCCCAGCGGATGCACGTCGCCCATGGCTCGCGTAATCTGTCCCGTTGGGATCTCCAGGATCTTGCAGAACTGGGAAGCATCGAGATACCCATTCGCTCCGACCTGGATCTTCGAATTACGGCTCTGGGTCTGCAGCGGCGGGAGCCATCCGATTTCGAGTTGCAGTCCGACCACCACCAGTAGATCGGCCTTCTGGAGTTTCAACAGAAAGCTGGGCTTCGGCTCGACGAAGTGCGGATCCTGGTAGCCTTTGGCGATCGAATCGACACTGATCCTGTCGCCCCCAACTTCGCGAGCGAGCGCCGCCAGATCTTCCGTGGCGGTGACCACGTTGAGTTTCGATGCCGCGGGCGTCGGAGCCGCGAAATAAGTCAAGAGTGAAAGAACCAGGCCGGTGGCCGGCAGCCTAAAAAACATAAATCCCCCCTGATTTTGGGACGGTCTTTAGCGAGTCTCGGGTTACGTTAGCGTGCGCCATTGATCAGAAGGGGTGCGCTCCGTGGGCGCCGAGCGAGAAAATGAACTGGAACAGGAATTCGTTCGCGGTGAAACTCCCACCGTATTCCGTGCGCCGGAGCTGGCCCCGGATCTGACTGAATTCACTGGGCCAATAAGTCAGCAACACAGAGCCACCAGTGTCTCGTGTCAAGGGGCCGATTCCGGCCGCCACACAGGCCGCCGCGGGAACTGTGGCCGGGAGGGTTGGCTGGCAGACGCCGCGTTCGGAGCGGTCGAAACGGCCTCCCAGGAACCAGCGGCGACCGAATTGATAGTCACCCGCGACGTAGTAACCAAAGGGAGTCGCGGGGCGAGCCGGCGGCTGCGCAAGACGGGTCCAGACCAATTCGCTGCGAGCTACAAACGACCGGTAAATCGCACGCCGCAGTGGCTTCCACCGTATGGTGGCGTCGATGCCGTAAAGTTGGTTATTGGCGTCCGCAAACGGGCTGTGTCCGCGCGCGAACGATCCTCCCAGACTCACGTTGGTCGATTCGGAGATGTCGCGGTACGCACGCAGGTGTTCGACAGTGGAGAGATCACTGCGCCGCGTCGCCTGAAACAGGCCTTCGGTATCGCCGCGGTAGAGCTGCGCAGTTCCTTCCAGAAAGATTTGACCGGGCGCCGGAATGATGCGGCTGAGCGAGAGTCCCGCGTCGTTGATTCCGTCTTCTCCCGCCACCAGATTCTGCGTGACCAGCGGCCGGTCGATCCAGGGCAGCACGTGGTTGTGCATCGTGTTTACCAGGCCGAAAGCGGCGCGCATTTTGCCGGCCCTGAGTTGCAGCGCGCCGGGAAGCGAGGTGAAGGTGATGTACCCTTCCTCGAGATCCACTCCATGCTCTCCGAAGGTCAGGAAGAAATCGCCGCGCGCATACGGATCGATAATCGCCTGAAGCCCCAGTTCGGATTCATGCATTTCTAGTGAGGGCGTGGACCGGGGGCCTGGATTCCCAGCGGCGCCGACGAAATCGCCGATGACGCTGATGTCCGGGTTGAAGACCTTCGACGCCGCGGCGGCGGCGCCGCCGTATACCGGCAACTGTCCTCCCGCGGTCGCAGCAACCGTCGGCGGTGCGTTTGCCTGAGCGGGCGCAGCCGCGGGCTGGCCTTTGAGAGCCTGGACTTCCGCCTCTAAACTTTGAATACGGGCTTCCATGGCCTTCATACGAGCCAGTAACTCGGCGACATCCTGGCCCATAACCGGCGCAGCAAACCCTGCACCGAAGATTCCTCCGGATAGGAGGACTCGCGCAATCGTTCGCAATTGCAAAATTCACCTCCAGCTAATTGGCAGTCCGTGAGCGAACAACGAACTAAGCTGGAGGCGCGCGCGAGCAGCCGGAGGCGAGCAGAACCTCGCGCGCGTGATCGAGTTCCGGTGACGGCTCGAACCATGCCGACGCAAGGACTGGTGCCGCGCAGGTCGCCGGGGCCGGCTGCAAGAACGGCATCGGCCCAATGTGGCACAGTGCACAGCAGTGCTCCGACGAGTGCTGGTGGAACTGCTCCGAGATGATCGACGCCGCCTGCGCGGACGCGACTGCCGCCAACAGCGCCAGGATAAGTACGACGCGCACTATGTTTTGGCGGCTTCGGGTCACTTCGGGTCTATTATAGATCCTTCGGAAGCCGAAGGGGGAATGTGCATGAAGGCCTACCATGTCAAGAGCGGAGCGGCGGGTCTCGACGGCCTGGTCCGTACTGAGCGGCCCGACCCGCTACCTGGTCCGCGCGAGGTTTTGATCCGGTTGCGCGCAGCCTCGCTCAACTACCGCGATCACATGATCGTCACCGGCCATTACTTTACGCCGGTAACCCGAGACACCATCCCGCTGTCGGACGGGGCAGGCGAGGTAGTTGCAACCGGCGCGCAAGTGACGCGATTCCGCACGGGAGACCGCGTGGCCGGCGCTTTTTTCCAGGTTTGGCTGGATGGTCCGCCTTCGCGCCGCCATCCCGCTCTCGGCGTTCCCCTGGACGGCACGCTGGCGGAATATATCGCGCTCCACGAGGATGGCGTGGTGGCCATACCCTCCAGCCTCTCGTTTGCGGAGGCCGCGACTCTGCCCTGCGCCGGTGTCACGGCATGGAATGCGCTAATGGAGGCGGGCCGGCCGGTGAAGCCGGGCGATATGGTGCTCTGCCTCGGCACCGGGGGCGTCTCGATGCTCGCGCTCCAGTTGGCCAAGGCCGGCGGCGCCACCGTGATCGTCACCTCCTCCAGCGATGGCAAAATCGAGCGCGCTCTGAAGCTGGGCGCTTCGTTCGGCATCAATTACAAGACTCATCCGGACTGGGAGAAGGAAGTCGCGCGGCTGACAGCCGGCCGCGGCGTGGACCACATCATCGAGATCGGCGGCGCCGGTACACTCGACCGTTCCTATCAGGCCATCGCTTTCGGCGGAAAGGTGGCTCTCATCGGATTCCTTGCGGGCATGACCAATCCGAACAATCCGGCCACGCTGATGATGAAGGGCGGCAGCCTGCAAGGCATCGGAGTGGGCAGCACGGCCATGTTCGAAGCCATGAACCGGGCCATAGAAACCAACCGGATCAAGCCCCCGGTTGATCGCGTTTTTCCGTTCGAGCAAGCGGCCGATGCGTTCCGCGCCCTCGAATCCGGCGATTTCGTGGGAAAGCTGGTGATTGCTATCTAAAAGGAAAGAGGGCCCGCCGGCGGGCCCTCTCTTCCATGTCGGGATGTCTAAGATTCACTTAAACTCGCATCACGTTCTCGGCTTGCAGGCCCTTGGGTCCCTGCTTGACCTCGAACTCCACCTCCGCGCCTTCGTCCAGTGTCCGGTATCCGTTGGTCTGGATAGCCGAAAAGTGAACGAATACATCGTCGCCGCTGGAACGCTGGATGAATCCATAACCTTTGGCGGCATTAAACCACTTCACAACTCCTTTTTCCTTCACTACTATTCTCCTGATGCATTTGTTCGCGGTACTCTTGATCCCCGGACAAGAATCTTGACTGGCGAGGCTTGCTTAGAGGCGCGTCCAAACATTCTGTTGCAACTGCGTAGGGTATTCTCTCAGATGGTATACAGCGGGTCAAGTAAGCGGCCGTGAATAGCGAGTGGCAATGGATTGAACGCATCCGGCGGAAAGTCGCATTGAGGGGCGGTCCGGCGATTGTGCGCGGCATTGGAGACGACTGCGCCATATACCGCCCGCGTGGTTCTCCGGAAGACCTGCTGTTCACAACGGACCTGCTGATCGAAGGAGTGCACTTCCACTCCCATACGCACACGGCGGCGGATGTGGGCTGGAAAGCGCTGGCTCGCGGATTGAGTGACATCGCGGCCATGGGCGGC
>PSRJ01000072.1 GCA_003175985.1 Terriglobia bacterium | reverse complement strand
TCCTGAGTGATGGCTTATCGTTGGCCGGTTTTCAGGTGATTATGTATGGCCGGTTTTGGGTGATTACCGAGGGCCGGGAACGGTGCTCACGCTGTGGATCTGCGTGGTCTGCCATGTACCGTCATTCAGGTTGATCCCGGACAGTGGTGATGCCGAAGATGAGTGGCATCCAGTTGAGCAAGCAGATCACGAAGGAGCGCCCCGGGATTTGCGTTCTGTTAATGTCCGGCTCGTTTCAGGAAAACAACCCCCACGGTCGGTTCCGCGTCTTCCTTCGAAGTCGGGGGCCGATGGCGGTATCAGTGGAAGCACACCCCGGGTCTTCAGCCACGTTATCATCAGCGACGGCCAGGCGCTAAGGGCCGGGTCGGTCAGACTTAAGCCGAACCCGTGCTGCCCTTTTTCCATTAGATGCATCTCGACCGGAACACCCGCACCTCTCGCGCTCGTGTTCGGAACGTTTGCGATCCTCAATATCCGTCAGAATTCCATCCCATCGGCGAATCTTTCCGGCCGTATCGCGCAGTGGCACGCCGCGCGCGTGCAACCAGCGGTAGTCCCCGCTTGCGGCGTAGCGAAACCGGGCCTCCGCTTCCAGCGGCTCGCCGGTAGCAACAGAGCCACGCCACTTTTCCGAAAACGAGTGAAGATCGTCCGGGTGAAGCGCGGCAGTCCAGCCGAAACCGGCCGTTTCCTCCGCCGACAAGCCTGTAAATTCGGCCCAACGCCTGTTGCTGAACTCGTTGGATCCATCCGGAAGCGCGGTCCAGGCCATAGCCGGAATGGTTTCAATCATGCCCCGAAGTTTCTGGAAGTCGCGTTGCAGTTGCCGCGTCCGAAATTCATATGCAGCCCAAAGCAGGGCGCCAAACGCCGCCGTGCACGCCGCTAAAAACCAGTAAGTCTGGTAAAACGCAGGAGCGACGGAAAACTCCAGCATGTCGCCGGTCTCATGATCAGTAAGAAAGCCGTCCCTCCCATGTTCTGCTTCCAGTTCCTGGACCGCCGCGAAGGCCGGGTGCGGCATGGAGCCCTCCACAGGGCGCAGTGGTCACATCAATGACCTTGCGCCACTGGAGGTCATGCAGTACTGCTTTCGATCCTGGAAGAGCCGCGGTTTCCCCCTCAAAAGTGGAGCAATAGCAGAGGCCAGGCTATTTCGAACCAAGTCGGTACCCCTTGCTGTCCTGTTTGCGTCATTTGAGGCGTGGCGGGGCAACTAAGGTAACATGCCTGGCTCGACCCCAGGCCCATGCTTATCGCGAAAACCGTCAAGAGAATCGTGCGTTTCATGTTCGTAAGCTCCTTCTCCAGAGGAGGAGCGTACCCCAAGCTATTTGCGAGGAGCACATCATCCTTTACTTCCTCTCACCTTTACATGCGGAGAATGCTCCGAAAAACGATCATCAAACGGAGCGGCATCCAACAAGATTTCTCTGGGAAAGCAATTCTTACTTGGGGCCCGCGGCTGTCTCAGGCGGGCGCCAAACCTGGTGGAGCCTGGTCACCCATTCGCGTGCGAGGTCCAAGTGATACTCATCGGGAACCCCCATGCGTGGCTTACGCTCCAACATCCCTTGGTAACCTCCCACGAGCAGAGGCTCCGCCTCCGCGTACTTCCTCTCTCCAGTAAGACTCGCGCCTAGCAGGCTCGCGGCTCGGAACCGCTGCCAGTCGTCCGGCTGTTTCTTTCTGTAGAAGTCGAGCGCCTCGCGGGCCAGGGGCTCGGCTTGCTCGAACTTTCCCTCGGAAACGTAGGTGAGAGCTAGCAAACCCGCCGCGTCGATGGTATCTGGATGGTCTCCCCCCAAACGACGACGGCGGCCCCCCAGCGCCTGTGCGGCGCGCATCTCTGCAAGAGTATACTGTCCCTGCCGTTGGTACGCGGATGCAGAATTCGCCATAAGGGTGAGAGTTTGGGGGTGCTCGGGGCCAAACACACGGCGGGATTTCTCGAGCGCTTCGCTGAAGATTGCTTGCGCCGATGTGTATGCAGCATGCCAAGCGTAGGTCTGGGCCAACCCGTCCATACAACGGAGGGTGTCGTCGTGTTCCGGTCCGAGCACCCGGCGCTCGATCTCCAGTGTCTGCCGGAGCAGCTTCTCAGCCTCCGCATACTTGCCGGACTCGGCTAAGTTATTCCCCAGATTGGTCATGGTGAGCACGGTTTCGGAGTGCTCGGGGCCCAGAACGCGCCGCTTGATGTCTAGGCTCTGGGTGAAGAGCGGTTCGGCCTCCGCATACCTGCCCTGCGCGGCGTAATCGTTGGCCAGGCTGTTCATGGAGAAGAGCGTGTTGGGATGCTCCGGTCCGAGCACGCGCCGCTGGATTTCCAGGGCCTGTTTGTCAAGCGCCTCGGCCTGCATATACTTAGCCTGGAGGTAGTACGCGATGGCCAGGCCATTCATCGAAAGCAGCGTGTTAGTATGCTCGGGACCCAAAACGCGCCGCTGGATCTCCAGAAGCTGGCTATAGAGCGCCCCCGCTTGCTCGTACTTACCCTCCCGATAGTAGACGTTCGCCAGGCCGAACATAGAATAAAGCGTATCGGCGTGCTCCGGTCCCAGTGCCGTGCGCTGGCGGTCGAGTGCCTGACGGAATAACGACTCTGACTCTTCATACCTGCCCTGGGAGCGGACGATGTATCCGAGCACGGCAGTGGTTCGAAGCGTCTTGGGTTGATTAGGTCCCAGGACGCGGCGCTCCAGCTCCAGCGCCCGCTCCGCCTGCGTCCGAGCTTCCGCGTACAAATCCAGTCGCATGTAGGTTCGCGCCATTGTGTCTCTTATGGCGGCCTCGACTTCCGGTTGTCGGTCGAACTTCCCCGCGATGCGGGCCGCAGCCCGGTCCAGTGCGGTCCGAACTTCAAGGTGTGGGTCCGGGCGCGTTCCGGCGCCGCCTTGATTGGTACTGCTGGCTTGCGCCAACAGGTCGTTTTGCAGGAAGTCGCTAACCACTTGCGCCACTGCCGCCTGGCGGTTGGCACGTATACTCTGCGCGATACTGATAGCCGCCGCCGCAATCAACACCAGCGCGAATGCGGCAGCGGTTGCCAGCGCCGCCCGGTGCCGGCCCGCGAACTTGCGTGCCCGGTAAGCCGCCGAGGGCGCTACCGCCATGACGGGTTCGTTGCGGAGATGCCGGCCGATATCCGCCGCCAATTCGGCAGCCGACCCGTAGCGCCGCCCACGATCCTTTTCCAGGGCCTTGAGCACGATGGCGTCGAGATCGCCTCGCAACTGTTTCGCCAGTAACCCGGGCTCGCTACGCCGGTTCCGAGCGGTCTCGCTCAACGCCGCCCGGTCGCCGCCGCGGATGCGAGTGCTCGGCTTGGGTGGGTCTTCGCGGCGCAGCCGCCGAAGAAACTCATCCAAGGCGATTTTGCGCAGTTCGATCGGCGGCGTACCCGTTAGCATTTCATAAAGCACAATGGCTAGTGAGTACACGTCCGTTCGCGTGTCGATATCCTCGCCGGAGGAAAGCGCCTGCTCGGGACTCATGTATTCCGGAGTGCCAACCAACGCTCCCACGCGCGTGAAAAGGGTTTGCTCGGTCAGGCGCTGCGTCAGAGCTTTAGCGATGCCGAAATCGATGATCTTCGGCGCCGGCCGCCCATCCACCTCCGTTACGAGAATATTGGAGGGCTTCAGGTCGCGGTGAATGATGGCCTTCTGATGTGCGTGCTGCACGCCCTCGCACACTCGCACAAAGAGCTCTAGCCGTTCCTTTGTGCTCAGCCGGCGATCGTCGCAGTAAGATGTGATCGGCACTCCCGCAACGTACTCCATCACGAAGTACGGTGTGCCGAGGGGCGTAGCCCCCGCATCGAGGACCTTTGCGATGGCGGGGTGCTCCATTAGCGCCAGTGCTTGCCGCTCGGATTCGAACCGCGCGATCACTTCGCGTGTGTTCATCCCCGCCTTCACTAATTTGAGGGCGACACGCCGCCGCACCGGCTCCTCTTGCTCCGCAAGCCAAACTTCGCCCATGCCTCCTTGGCCCAACAACCGGATAACCCGATAATGGTCAATTCTGTCAGATGGCGACGCCGCGCCATCGGCCGTCATAGCTTCTGTCAGGTCTTTGTCCCGCGCTAGCGCGCGAGCGGCTTGTTCCATGGCAGGCGACTCGATGAAGTCTTGGGCTTCATCTTGATGGCCAAGGAGCGACTCGACTTCGGCGCGCAGAGCGTCATCTGCGCCGCAAGCCTCCCGAAGAAAGTCGGCCTGCCGGCCCTTGTCGAGCTCGCGGGCTACGTGGAACAGAGTTTCAATTTGACGGAGGCGCTCCAGTTCCATGTCGCTTCTCCCCGCTCAGCTCTCTTAACAGCCAAGTCTTGGCAAATTGCCAATCGCGGCGAATGGTCACGTCGGAAACGCCCAGCACTTCGGCGGATTCCTCCACGCTCAGCCCGCCAAAAAAGCGCAGCTCGACGACGCGGCCTTTCCGCGCATCCAGCGCGGCCAGACGCTCCAGTGCTTCGTCCAGAGCCATTAGGCCCGCGTCATGGTCGGGAGTGAGCACCATCGCCTCCTCCTCTAGGGTGACGTGCGCGAAACCGCCGCCCCGTTTCGCCGCCTGGCGACTACGGGCGTGATCGACGAGGATCTCCCGCATCAGGTGTGCAGCCACGCCGTAGAATTGTGATCGGTTCTCACATTCCGGCGCGTGGTGGCCGACCAGGCGGAGGAACGCTTCATGAACCAGGGCCGTGGGCTGCAGGGTATTACCCGGCGCTTCTTTGCGCATGTATCCCGCCGCCAGACGCCGCAACTCGCCGTAAACAAGCGGGGTAAGCGCTTCCAGGGCGGAATCTTCACCGTCGGCCCATTGCTTCAGGAGCCGCGTCACTTCGTGCGGTGAAGACATTTGGCGCAAGTATACCGCGTCGGATGGCGTGCCGCAGGCCGTTCCTGTGGGCCGCGGGATGCCGTAACGGTTCGATGGAGACACCCGCGGGATGGCGCCCGGAAATTCGTGGCTGCCGGTCCAGCACCAGCCAGAATATATAGCCGGCGGCGGGGAGCCCTGCCGCTATTACAAAAGCGGTGCCATACAAGTGCTGATCGAAT
>PSRJ01000119.1 GCA_003175985.1 Terriglobia bacterium | reverse complement strand
GCTGTTCTTGTGGGCGGCGCCGCAGTCAAGTACGAACCCGAAGCAGCCCAGCGCAGCAACCTCACAGAAGAGCGAGCTAATCGACATCAAGACCGGGGTAGCAGTGCATCCGGCTGGAGTGTCCGCTGAATCTTCTGTGCGGCAATTTCGTCGGACTCCAATTGGGTCTTTCGAAAGAATTCCGCGGTCTGCATGGCATTGGTCATGAAATAACCAAGCATGTACAAGGTCCAAACCACACCGTACAGAAGTGGTCGCGAAGGCCATATGATCGGCCAAACCAGTCATCGAGTTAACAGCGCATAGAATGCGTACCCCTGGAAAACAACTCCGGTCATTGTAACCAGGCGGCAGCCCGCCGGCATTTCGCGAGTCCAGTTGTACAACGCATAGCGGAGAAAGCGACCGGCGCTCATATTCTGATTCATCAAAACTCCCTGGGGCCCAGTAAGCGACCAGTCCGTTCGCTGAAGTCTGCCAAAGGAAATATTCGGCGGAGCGCGATTGATGCGATGGTTGTCAGATTTCCGGAAGCTGAAAGTTGGGCGGCGAACCATATCTGTTCCCACCCTGCTGCTCAGGAAGAACCTGCTCTAGGTACTGTCCGGCGTAGAGTACTCACTAGCCGGAATGGTTCTGGAGTAGAACAACCAACGCAGAGACAATTTGGTTAGAACAGCGGCGTTGAAATGCGACAACGGAAGCGAAGCGCCATCCCATCAGAACGCCGGCAATACCGTCGTTATCCTATCCAGACTGGGGTCCGGTATCGTATCTTAGGCAATTCCGAGCTTTCGGAAGCCGCTTTCGGGCGAACGGTGAACATTTCAACCGGCGGCGTTTTGTTCGAGTCCGAGTCCTCTTTCATACCCGGGCTCAGAGTCGAACTATCCATCGACTGGCTGGCGCACTTGGAGCCCTCCGTCGAGTTGACCCTTCACGCCCAAGGGCAGATCATTCGCACAGACGAGAGGTTGACTGCGGTCCAGTTCCATCGATACGAGTTCCGGACTCGGCAAGACGGTATTTTGGCAGACTGGCCTTGCGCAACCGACCATTACGACAACGACAAGCCCGAAGCCGATCAGTGCGAAGGCGCCAAATAAGAGGTTCATCGATCTGTTCCGACTATGTACGTTGCTGCCTCGCGCGGAAGGCTAACACCAGTACTAGCAGGTCACCGATGCTGACCAAAGTTAATCTCATCCGCTCCCAATGCTCACCCGGGGCGTTCAGCTTTTATGGCTTTGACCCCCGGCACCAGACTCGCGGAACCCATCGCCGTCCTAGTGTCCTCAACCTTCCCCGCGCGAATCAGCTGCGGCGTTGTCCGCAAACCAGCGCACTTCGATCCGAGCGTCCTCCATCGGCCTCACCTCACTCTCGCGAAAACCTTCGCCACCCCCGGCGGTGGGCTCATCACCGGGAAAGGCTAGTGTCCGGAAGATTCCGACGATCTGTACAGCTTCACACACCGAGCGCGCCGAAGTTCGTGATAGATTTCCGCCCATGCCGGAACTCAAAACCCCACAAGACCTGGTCGCGGCGCTCGGGGGCGTCGTGGCTTCGGAAGACCCCATCGCCGAACTAAAACGGCGTGGGTTTACGCTATCCAACCAAGTCCAGGCAGGACTTAGCGGAGTCTCGCCGGGCCGCCCAGTGTCCGAGGCGAACCGGAAGAAGTTCGCCCAAACGGCCGCAAAGGCCGGGATCGTCCGATTTCATATCGGAACCACGCCTCGACCCGTGCCGCGGATCGCGCCAGACGACTACGATGCCGTTGCGGCCGTCAGTCTTTCATCGATCAACCGCATCCTCGCCGGCTTGTTCGACTCCTTCACGATTCCGCACCAGATCGATTTCGCGACGCTGCTCGAGCCAAACATTCTCAACGACCTTGCCGACGCGCTGTCCATCGCGTTGAAGGGCATTCCGCGAGATGCCGCCGTAAGCGACTTCCAGATTCGATCCGCTCCCACCGTCACGGAAGTGAACGGAACGGACCGAATGACTCTTCATGTCCCGTTCACCCTCGATTTTGCCCGCTTGCCCAACCGTACCGTCGTCACCAGTTTCACCGGCACCTTGAACCTTGTGGTGCAACTGTCGGCGGATGTGGCCCTGACGCAGCCCGTGGATACGGCAGCTTCGATTACGCTTACCATCACGATTCCCCCCGATCCCAGTCCGGCGGCCCCTAGTATTGATGTCGATCCCGCTTCACCGGTTCAGCCCAGGCAGGGGGCCACGCTGACCAAGATCGCGAACATTTTGCAGCGTGTGTTGGGGCGCTTCATCGGACCCAAGTTCACCGTCAGTCCGGTGATCCACATACCCGGGATGCAAGGACTGCAGTTCGTGATTCAGCATATCGATGTGCGCGCCAATTCTACCCTCCAGGGTGGATTGGCAGTAGCCGGGATCCGTTTCACGGGCGGCAGCGAGGTGCTGCCGAATCCCGCCAAGCTTACCGGCTTGGTCCCCGAAGCATCCCGCAATACCTTCATACGCATCGATGACGGCTTCATCCAGCGGGCGCTGGACGCATTCCGGGCCAGTGGAGGACTCGACAAATTGGTGCAGAAGAAAGCGGACGACTCTGATCTGCACATAGAGTCCGTGAACGTGAAGTTCGCCCGGAACGAGATTCGCATCCACATGGAAGGAGTGAAGCGCGACGCCTGCTTGTCCAAGGACGTGTCGTTTACGATCCTGCAGTCGTTTACGTTTCGGACACGGGCGGATCGAATCGAGGTGGATTCGTTCACCGATATATCCGTCGACACGGCGGATAAGGTCTTCTGTTACATCGTGGCCGGCCTGCTCAGTCTTCTGGCCAGCCTCCCCATTCTGCTGGCGTCGCCTCTTTTCGGCATCTTCGTGGCGCTCTTCGAGACCGGAATCCTGGTACAGTTTCCCGATTCCTCGGGCGGCCAAGATTTCTTTCCCCTCGACCGCTCCATTCCCGGAACCGAGTTGCTTCCCACCATCAGCAACCTGACCAGCAGCGTGGGGGATGGTACGCTCACAGCGTCCTTCTCGGCGGATTTCAAGCACGACGAGATCAATACTTACATCTACCTGCGCGTGCTCAATTCGATGCTCCCTCAGGGGGCGGGCGGCCCGTTGAGCGACGCATCGGTGGAGGTGTGCGATCTCGATGTCCCGGCGCCAACGAGAGACGATGCCAAGGTGCCGGAGGAGGTCCATGAGGAGAAAGTCATCGGAACCCCCCCCAAGTTCATCGTTTCGGTGGACCGCACTTTTGAACCCCCAACGACCAATCCCGTGCTCGCAAAGGGTGGGACCAACTTCGAAGGGCGGGTCATGTTCAGTTTGACGCCATCGGAACTGATCACTTCGGCGGGTGTGGCTGTGGTGACCAACACCACCGAGGACTTTCGGACCGGCAAGACAACCAACACGCGAATCGAGCGTGAGCCCGTGCTGGAGAGGTTCCCCGATCTCTTCTTTCGTATCAGCCGCGACGGCGCTACTGTAGACACGCATTCGGCGCCCGACGGCTTCTTTCTGAATTTCAAAGACAAGCGGATTGGCCAGCCGGCGCAACCCCACACCGTAACGGTCCGGTTGTCGCCCGGCGCGATCGCCACGGCGTGATCCGGAGGGCGCCGGCGCCGCCCCACGATCCCCCTAACGCAACGTGCCCGAGAGGAGGCGGAATTCGGCGGCGCCGAGCGTAACCGGAGAGATCAGGGTGCCACCGACTTGTGAGTCTTTTTCCGGATCAGGAATGGGCTGGCCCCGTTCATCGACACGTTGCTGCTTGCGGAATTAGAAGGGGACAAGGGGCGGCAGGGCGATCGAGGTCGAGGGTATCGAGGCGCGTGTCGCGGAACTGGCTACCGATATGTTGTCTTAACGCCCACGTTCGCCGGAAGGCAAACCGGTTCAGGTGTTATTTCAACGAGGACGTTTGGATCTGAATCCTCAGCGCCCAATACCCATCTTTCCTCTCGATCCAATCGCCCACATCAACCGATCTCCCGGCTTCATCTTCGACTTCAACGAAGCGTCCAGGAGTGGGGCCCGGCGGTCCATCGAAAACGATGTCGATCTGACGTGTGAGCACTGCCGCGGTAGATTTCGTGAGCACATCCGCTACGATGAAGTCGTAATTCTCGGGACCGCAATCCGTGGAAACCGCACCCCAGATTTCCCGCATTGCCTCTTCAGCCGTCATGTTCACATTCTTGCAAGGCCAGACCCTCAGAGGCGGATGGGCCAAACTCGACCTCTCCGGCGGCCGAAGCCCTCATCGAGTTTCCGAAGCGGTTATACCGAATTCCCCAACTTCCATTCGCCGGCTGGCGCGAGTTTTCCGCTGGAGTCACCGTCCAGTTCGATGCGGTGGGTGTTGTGCACGTTGCGATCAAGAATATCCTCAGCCAGCGCCCAGCAGTGTGATCTGTCGCTCGATTACCTCTCGCAAGCGCAGAGGCGCCAACTGCGGAGCCTCCATGATGTGCTGTGGCAACAACGGTGCAGTCGTGCTGGCATGCAGTTCGGGATAGCCTAGCCAATCCGCCATGTGGCACGCGGCCTGAATCAGTCCGACCGGGCTGCCCGACGTAAGGGAGCGTTGGCCGTGGTGGTCCACCATGGTCACTTGTAACAGTTCGGGAAACCCCCACGTTTGCGCCAGCAGGCCGCCGGCGTCGCAATGGCTCATGCCACAGAACGCGCTCTCGCGCTCAATGGCTTCCTGCAAATCGGCTGGCCTGGGCTCCAATGTCTCTGCGTACCGCTGGCCATCGCTGAGTAGGAGTCCCAGGCGGCCCAGGTCGTGCAGCAGGCCGGCCGTGTACAGGCCAGGCACGTGATAGAGCATCCCAAGAGCTTCGCCGACGATGGCAGTGGCAATACTGTGCTGCCACAAGGGACGCAAACTTTCGGCCGGCCGCTGCCGCAGATAAGAACCCCAAGCGATGTGGCATGCCAGCGACCGCACGCGCTCCAGCCCGAGCAGTGTGAGTGCGTGGCGGATCGTCTGTACTCGCGAGCGCAAACCATAGACAGCCGAATTCGCTGTCAGCAGCAGGTCAGCCGTAAGCGTCACATCCGCTTTGAACACCCGCTCAAAGTCCGCCAAGGCCGAGTCTGATTCTGTCGAGAGGCTCAGCAATTGAATGGCAGTGGGATGAAAAGTAGGCAGGCGAGTGAGGCGCTCGAATGCCGCGACTCGCTGAGCAGAGGCATTGGCAGATCGAAACCCGAGCAGCTTAGTAATCATAACGAAAAAGGGCCAGCACAATTTTGAGATCCTGCAGAAACAATTGACGCTCAGGCGGCTTGGCCGCCGAAGGAATCGCTTGCACCGCGCTGGGGATGAGCTCCTTGAGGCGAGCGGGCCGTTCGGCGACGGGAGTCAAATTGAGATAGATACTGATATCAGCTTTCTGGTGTTGGAGTGAGAGCGACAGCCAACTGATGAAGATATCCAGGTGTAAGCCCCGCAGCGCACGCTCGACTAGTGGCGTCCCAAACCGCTCCGCATAACCGGCATCATACCGGTCGGTCTCGGGAGTACGCATGGTATTAAGGAGCAACATCCGGCCGAAGACGGACGGGCCTTGCAAAGTTTCGTACAATGCTTCGGGAATCGCGTCTTCGCCAGACGACGGCTCCTTGAGCGGCGCGTCCTCCTTCTCCGCAGGCAAAGAAGTGGCAGGCTGCATTTCCCTCGGGCCTTCCTGCTCAACAGCTGGTCGGTGCCCTTCAACTGTAGCGCCGGCCTAAAGTTTCTGCAAGATTTCTAAGGATAACGTGTCTTTGAATTGCGGAACAAATCGAATGAAAGCAACGGTTTCTTGCGCTATGGACGAATTTGGTAACTTCAACGACGGAACATCAATGCGCCGTCCTGCGCTTCGTCCAGGCTGCGGATTGTGTGCCCAAAACACCGCGTGGGATGCTATGAACACCGATCGGATCATTCAATCATTACCGAGGTAAATTGATCTCGCCAGTTCATCTCGCCCAGAAGCTTGGAGACTCGCACTGCGTGGGTAATGGGATAGAATAAGACTTCTCTTTAGGACTGCCTGGGTCGCAATGATAAATCTTGACAAATTGATTGCGGTACTGAACACCGAAATAGAAAAGCTCGAAGGCGCAGTCGCCTGCTTGGAACGGTTGAGAGATGCTCGCGAGAGTTTGCCAAATCGTCGCGGGCGAAAAGCGATGGGTGCTGATGAGCGCCACCAGGTATCCTTGCGAATGAAGAAATATTGGGCGAACCGAAGGCGCCAGCAAGGCTGAGACTACCTCTCCGAACATAGCCAGGGGCAATCGCATATCAAGTTCTGGCGAGAAAATTAGACGAACAATCAAAACCCCCGGAAGGCACTGGGGTAAACGAAACACCGGCTTAAGGACCGTTCGACCTTCTAATGAAGGACTGAAATAGCTTAATCCGCGCCATTCCGTTCGGCTCTCCCTTGTAGAACCTTGCGTTCGGGAGCAACCCCGAGCGGCATTGCGACCCCTACCACCCGCCCCACGAGGTCGATTTCCTGCGGGTATCGATATAGTCTCGGCCGGCGAAGGGATGCCGGATGGGATTCCAAAACGAGCCGATCACCCAGGAGCGTTGCCCAAGCACAAGCATATCCGTTCCTCAACTCAAAGAAGTAAACCGGACGGTCATGCTCGTTTTGCCAGCCACCATTGGCGATCTTGCGAACGTCTTTGATTATCACGAGCGATCCTGGCCTAAGGATCGGAAACATTGACCAGTCTTCGGAACCGATAAAACCATACTGGTGGGAGTTACCTTGCTCTATGACGCACAGCGGCAGGGCACCCCACCGACGGACCATCTTGGTTAGCAGCGTCGTTTCGGCTGGATCGGCCCCATCCTGCAAAGCGGAACTGTTCCCAGTACTTGTAACCTGCTGGCGAAAGTGAGTCAAATGGCTCCCAGGCAATCCCACCTTGGCCGCTTCTACGGGAATACTTCGGAGATCCACGCCGTACCACTGTAGGGCGTCGTTAAAGTCTACTCGATAGATGGCACACAGGGAATAGAGTCGAAACAGTGAGGGGATGGTGCCCTTGTTTTCAATATCAGCAAGGCGGCTAAGGCCAATCGCAAAGTCATCGTTCCCATGTTCGGACGCAATTCGTTCACTGGCTTCCGCCACATCGCGATATCGGAGATTGAGTCTCTCCCGGATGCGTCTGAGCTTTTGGCCCCCGTTTTCACTTCGTCTCTCGGCCATGCCCTTTTCCTTTCGAGCTCGCAGAGCTGAGTTGAAATCGTCAGAGCCAGCGCAAGGAAGATCCGAACCTCTCCGAGCGGGACTTATAGTAATCGGGATCGGCAAATTTTTCATTGAAGATTTTTTCCCATCGCGCGTTTTCTATGCAGTGGGCGCACTTGCCACATGCGCAGCGGCGCACTAGCGTCCCACGTGCCAGAAATTCGGTAGCCCTGGAGGGAGTTCCACGGCGGGAAAGGCTCTTCCGCTTGGGTTCTATGTTGGCGAGAAGAGCTTCGATTACGGCAGGATCGGAGAGTTCCACGGTTTCTAACCTCGATAAAGTCCAATTGTAATCGACTCAAACAATTATTTGCCATCGATTCTGAGGATGCTTGCGGGCGCAAATGAGGGTATGCCCGGTACCATCTTCAACTCCGAAACTCTGACAATTGTGGTTTACTTTCCTTAAAAGAGGTCTCGTCTCGTTCCGCACTTCCCCTTCAATGACTTATGAACCAACGAAGCAATTGTCAGAGGCTTTCGTGGACGAGCGGGCGTTCTTTCCAGCAGGGTCCTCATCGGCTGCCTTTATCCAGGAGTCCCCATAAAATTTTGTGCGGTTCCCCCATTTTGGGGTATTGGCAGTACAAGAAATCTTAAGTTAACTTAGGATTCATCCGAATCGAGAAGAAAATACCCTGATGACCTCCCCCAAAACGAAAACTGAAAATCCATTCCACCGTTTGAGAATCTTACACGCGCGGCTGGTGCAGATCAATGAAGCTATATCGGCATTGGAACGTCTGCAACTACGCAGAGGGCCGACACGATTAACAACGATTAAACGGCGAGTCCTTCGGAGGGAGCGATAAGAACGCGCTGCGTGGGGTCGCTTGTGGAAGTGAATAGAATCGTTGCCCTTGTCACTGAAGCCTTGACACAGGCACCAAGTTAGCGACTCGGCTCGGGCCGGAGATTTGTGGTGGCCTTTGGGCGATTTGCATCTTGGGCGGCAATCGGAATCTCCGGCTCGCTAAGGTGCCTCGCGCACCGCCACGACTTTGTTGGGGATGATAACACTTGCTGAACTAATGGTTGATGGCGCTCTCTGATGCGAATCCGTAATTTGTGGACGAGCACACAAGCACAAGAAGTGGTGCATAAATGGCGAAGCCCGTGAATCGTGGCATTTGGCTTGGCATGGGGATTGCCTTCCTGAACGTTGTGATGATAATCAAATTTCTTATTTCGGGTAGCGGCGTGCTGAACTCCTCTCGATTGGCGTGACCGGGAGGAAATAGCTTCCGATATTAACTGTTAAGGCTGCCTAAAAAGGGCAATCCGCCGCCCGTGGCTTCGAGTTGACCGCCGGGCCGGCATTATGGATCTCCGGTCCACTTACCGGAAGCGGCGTATACCGACCGGAATTGGCTACTTCTCACCAACGGCGCCGATAGGGCCACATGTTTGCCGGAGCCAAGACGTTCGTGGGACCCAATCGGATTCGGCTCCTAGTCTTGGGGGCGGTCTTTCGTGACTGGGACTCCGTTACCGTCAGACAGTTCTTCTAAAGAGGCGATGGCACGGATAATCGTGTCCCGTTCTCTGCTCAGTTCTTCAATCAGCTTTTTGATATCCATGGCGCTCAAGAGTGGCGCTATTGTAACTCTCGTCGCCGTATTGTCAGATTGGGATAACCGCCAGTTACGGACGCTCAGTTTCTCACGGCGTTTCAAAGAAGACATCCAGGATATGGGGGAAGCCAGTTTCTCGCCTATTACACAGATCACCTTCCTGCCATGCCTAGAGGTTTCCGTGAAAGTCGCAGCCCCGGGCGACGCGCTTCCCACGCTCACACCGAGTCGGCAACTGCGCTGCTCGCCTCGCGCGTCTTCCCGCTCCATGAACCTCATGGGGATCGGTATGGAGATCGTCTCACCGGGATATAATCTTCTCCGTGCCTACTCAAGATGCGGACCTGCTCCGCGCCGCGCTGATCGGCTTTGCGCGGCGCCGCGAAGAGATTGATTCCCGAATGGCTGAGATTCGGCGGCCATTAGCCGATGGTGCTTCCCGCGGTGATACAGTTTCCTCGGTACCCCGGAAACGTCGGCGCAAGCGCGTCATCCGAGCCCTGAAGGGTGGGGCTAGGCCCCAACCGGGGCGGTATTCATTGGGCCACACCGGCGTCTTCCGCTAAGCGATGCAAGTCCATTCTTCACCGGGATTCGCTGGTTCCGATGATGTACCGGCCGCCTCGGCTGTTCCCGCATTCTTCAAAAGACTGATCTGGCTCGGTCTTTTGCTGGGCCTGGAATGGATCCCGATCTCGCACCAGGATACTGGAAATGGAGCCCGCGCCATATTCATCTGGGCCGTTGTGTTTGCCTCCATTTTCCTCGGATTTGGATGCCTTCAACATCCAGACAAAGTACGGCGGATCAGCAGACTTCTGGAACGGCAGCCGCTCGACTGGCGATTTGCGGTCGGGCATGTTTGCCTCATGCTGGTGTTCGTCGCGCTCGAAGTGTCCTACTTAACTGCCAGAATCTCCCCTGGCAGCTTGCCGGTGGTAAAGGGAATTTGGCTTTTGACGGGCGGATTGGCGATCGCGATGGCCGGTTTAGCGTTTGTGCCGCTGCGGATCTGGGCCGACTTCGCACGCGGCACGGGTAGCCTGTGGGTCGTAGCCGCGACCGGCGGAATTGCGGCGGAGTGGCTCATCAACATATTTCAAGCTTCTTGGAACAATCGCTTCTGGCAATTGCCGACCACCCTCACTTTTCGGCTCGTGGAGTCATTGCTTCGGGTTTTCGTTCCCGGTGTTATTGCCGAACCGGCAACGGGGAGCATCGGTACACCCCATTTCCATGTAGTCATCCTGGAAGCCTGCTCCGGTGTGGAGGGCGCGGGACTAATGCTGGTTTTCAGTGTGGCCTGGCTCTGGTTCTTCCGCCGCGAATGCCGCTTCCCCCAGGCATTGATCCTGATTCCCGCCGCTGTTCTGTTGAGCTGGCTGTTGAACGCCATTCGCATTGTTATCCTGCTGCTAATCGGCAACGCGGGAGCGCCCGATATCGCCCTGGGTGGGTTTCACTCGCAAGCTGGTTGGATTACATTCAATGCCGTCGCGCTGGCTTTCTCGGTGGTGGCCGGACGTGTCTCTTGGTCGGGCGCCAAAGCCACATCCGAACCGCGGCGTACTATTTTCGAACAGAACCCGACCGCCCCGTATCTGGTGCCGTTCCTGACGATCCTGGCAGCGGCGATGGTCTCTCGCGCTGCTGCCGGCAACTTCGAGTGGCTTTACCCGTTACGATTCCTCGCGGCCGCAGTGGTGCTTTGGCTCTTTCGGAAGCAGTACGCTGGTCTGGATCGGCGTGTCAGTTGGTTCGCGCCCGTAATCGGCGCGGCCGTCTTCGTGTTGTGGCTCGCCCTGTCTCCAGCCGGCTCTGGTCCGAATAACCAAATCGCACCATATCTTGCCGAAATTTCCTTAGCCGCGCGAATCTCCTGGCTGGCGTTCCGGGTTGTGGCAGCCATCGTTACTGTACCGATTGCAGAGGAGCTCGCTTTCCGAGGCTTCCTCATTCGGCGGCTGATTTCACCGGAGTTCACGTCGCTCAGCCTGCGCACTTTCACAACATTTTCTCTGCTGGTTTCTTCCGCTACATTCGGATTGCTCCACGGCAGCCAATGGCTGGCTGGCATAATTGCGGGACTACTGTATGCTTTCGCGATGCTCTGGCGCGGCAGAATTGGTGATGCAATCGTAGCGCACGCAACAACTAATGGATTGATCGCCGGGGCGGTTCTCCTCGGGGGCCGGTGGGATCTCTGGTAGGTCCCGCGTGGAACCTACCAAAGCGGAATGCAGGGAAAAGGCGGTTTCGGGAAGGCGCCTAAGACTTGCGCCTGCCGCGAATAACCAACAGTGCCCCCGAAAGCAGGGCTAGCGCACTTACTGCCGATCCCGGATCGATTTCCGGTGCGGGCGGACCCTGGTCCGCAAGTATTGGCGCAGCCGCGG
The DNA here is from genome assembly GCA_003175985.1 of Terriglobia bacterium. Classification (GTDB taxonomy): domain Bacteria; phylum Acidobacteriota; class Terriglobia; order Bryobacterales; family Bryobacteraceae; genus PSRJ01. The sequence goes on along the minus strand of PSRJ01000119.1, from coordinate 26,347 downwards.
CGATTATTAGTGCGAAGAGAAAGGCCAACTTTTTCACGGAAAACTCCTTTATTTCCCAAGCATAGCGGACGGGTAGCGAAAGTCAATCCGAATCGGTAGGCCAAAAGTCGCTTTTGTTCTAGTACTTTTGGAAGCGAAAGCGATCCTTCTGATCCGATGATCCAGAATTACCGGTACCCAAACGTCCTAATTTGCCGTTGACCAATTGCTTGCCCGGTGATCAAATTAGACCTGTCACCGAACATTGCTGGACCATGTCGCTGAACCCGACATTTGTACGGCCGGAGGTCACCACTTTATGAGCCGCAAATATTCTGCTTCTGCCCTGCTTCTTGCCGTGGGGGCCATGGTTGTTGTCCCGGGCATGCTTCCGGGACAAATCCTGCCCGGCGGGGCCATCAGCCAGTTCACCACTCCTTCGGTCACAGTCGTGGGAGTGAACACGCTTAACGACACTCACTTCAATGTCACATTTGCCGGCGTGCCTCCCGGGTTCGGCATCACGAACCAGACGTACATGGGTTGGTGCCCGGACTTTTTTGGATTCTTTGGCAACAATAACGGATCGACTGGGTACACGTTGTTTTCGACGGGGAATCCTGGGCTCCTTCCGGTGAATGCGCAGAGCCCCAATTGGAACATGGTGAACTGGGTGCTCAACAATGAATCTCTCGTGGCGGGAGCGCCACCGGCAGCCGGCGGCCCCAACTGGGCCGTGCAGCAGGTGGTCTGGCGGCTCCTGAAGGGTTCGTACGCCGACCCGGGCGTAGGTTACCCGTTGCCGGAGCCCTACAGCGACAATCTGTACAACGCTGCGATTACGCATGGGAGCTTCGTGCCGGTGCCGGGACAGACGGTAGGAGTGCTCATGTACGTTGATGGCATCTATCCGGACGGAAGCGCAAATGAGCCGCCGGTGCCGGGATTGCCACTGAATGGGCAGCCGAATGTCTTCCAGGAGATCTTGATCGAAGTACCTTTGGTGGGGTTGACGTGCGTCTCGACCGGAACAGGGACGGTGGGTGTTCCGTACACCGGGTCAGTTGCAGGAGTGGGCGGTTTCGGCGGGCCGTACACGTTTTCGAACGTGAGCGGGCTGCCGCCGGGGCTCACCATGGACATAAATGGCAATATCACGGGAACGCCGACACAAGCGGGCACGTTTACGTTCACGGTAACGGTGACGGACAAGAACGGCAACAGCGGAACGGGGACATGCCAGATCAAGATCAATCCACCGGTGACGGCCAGTTGCGTGGTCATTAATGCCGTTCAGGGGGTGCCGATCACTCCGGTGACGATGACGGCGAGCGGCGGCGCAGGCGGACCATACACGTTCAGCGCAACCGGTCTGCCGGCCGGGTTGACGATGTCCAGCGGCGGCACCATCTCGGGTACGCCGCAGGTGAGCGGGACGTTCAACTACACCGTGACCATCACCGATTCCGCGGGTAACAAGGGAACAGTGAATTGCTCAGTTACGGTCAACCCGCCGCCCTCGGCGAGTTGTGTATCGATCACGGCGGTGCAAGGTGTGGCGATCACGCCGGTGACCATGACGGCGACTGGCGGCGTGGGTGGGCCGTACACGTTCACGGCGACGGGGCTGCCGGCTGGGTTGAGCATTTCGCCGAGCGGAACGATTTCGGGGACACCGACAGTGAGCGGAACGTTCAACTACACGGTGACGATAAAAGATGCGGCGGGCAATACCGGGACAGTCAACTGCTCGGTGACCGTTTCGCCCCCCGCTTGCTTGTCTCCGCTTACGCCCGTCACATATAACGTGCATGAAGACAGCAGTCATGCCAGTGAAATCGTTTGGTTCAACAGCCACTTGACCAAGCTGAGTGGTACGATTCCGACAACGGACTTCCAGCTCTTCGTCACAGCAGGACAGATCACGTTTGACACGCTTACGTTGAATGTGCCCAACGGAGTGATCACTTTCTCGTCCAGCGCTACGTGCGCGCAAACCGCTTTCGATACTGGCTCGAACACATGGCTAACCACTGTGCCGCTTTCGTCGGCGGCGAAGGCTGATGAGATCTTCAGTGCGGGACTGGCCTACCTGTTGCCGCCCAATTTTTCTCAAAACGTCAGCAATATCACTTGGAAGGCTAACGTTGCATCCACTGCCCCAGGGGTCAGCGTTACTTGGCAGTATGGCATCTCGAATTGGCTGACTCAGCACAACGGTTCGTCGTTCCCGGTAATCAGCAATCCCCCGTTCGTGCCCGACTACAACGCAATGCAGGTGGATGGGGCTCACGGCGCGCCGGTCTGCTATGGGAGTGGGAGTGACCACGCCGGAGCACCCGAGTTTTCCGGCCGCCAGAACGTATTGACCGGCGGGGGTAGCGGCGGAGGTGGCTCCAACTGGACTGGGTCCTGGAGCTCTACTCCATCCAAGGTCCTTGCCTGCGTACAATAAACGCGTAGTGAGCGGAGCGCGAAGAGCGCTCCGCTCACCGGGTTCCAATTTCCGGTTTTTCGCAATCCTGAAGTTTAGTTCTCACCGTTGATTGCGATCGTGGTTGCTTCTCCGCCAGTGGTGTTAGACGTACCCCAGACGATACTATCGCCCCAGATCACACTGTAACCTTGAGTCGTGTTGGCACCCCAGCAGGCCGACGATCCCCAAATTATCGACTGTCCCGAGATGTTGGTTCCCGAGATAACTGAAGTGCCCCATACAATCGAATCCCCCCACACGATCGAGTCGCCCCAAATTACTGAAGCGCTGTTGACCAGGTACACGCTTCCATTGGCATTTACGGCTACCTGTGGCGATAGGGCACTGCCCGCGGTGGCAGGCGCGAGATCCGTATTCGATAAGGCGGCCTGCACGTCCAGGTAACCGGCGCCAACAGTGAAGATGTCGTACTGGCTCGTGTAGCTGACGCCCGTTGTAGGATCGCTGGCCGTACTGTAGGGCGGGAAGACCTTATAAGCGGACTTCATGAGGCGGGCTTTCACCTGATCCGGTGTTAGGGCTGGATTCTGCTGTAGCATCAAGGCGGCAGTCCCACTGACCATCGGAGCTGCCATACTGGTTCCGCTAAGGCGGTAGTAAGTGGAAGAAGCCGTGCTGCCTCCGCCCGTCTGATAGAGCGAAAACGGAATCTCATTGCCGGGATACTGCGTCGCCAAGGCGATACCCGCTTTGTACAGGGAAATGATGCGATTACCAGGCGCCACTAGATCCGGTTTTACCAGATGGTCATAAAGTGTGGGGCCTTTGGAGCTATAACTAGCGACCAGGTCATCCGCACGGTTCGAAGTCCCCATCGTCTTCAGGGCTCCCACGGTAATCACGTAATGGTCGTTGGCAGGAGCATTGATGGTGCCATAGCCGCTGGTGTTAGCCGAATTGTTGCGGCCCTGATTGCCGGCGGCGACCACGACCACGATGCCGGCCTTCCATGCCCGTTCGACAGCCTGGCACAGCGGGTCGAGTGTATAACTTTCGTAGACCGGGCGGCCCAGTGACAAATTAATGACGCGAATGTTGTATTGCGCCTTTAGATTGATGGCCTGATCGATAGCCGCAATCACCATGCTGTCGGAGCCCTGCCCGCTCTGATTTAGCACCCGCAGGTTAATCAGATTTACATTGGGCGCGATGCCTTTGAAAGTATAGAAGTACTTGGAACCCGTGGAGTTTTTGCCACCCCCGCCCACAATGCCGGCAACGTGGCTGCCATGACCGTAGGCATCACCGCTACCGCCGCCAGTAAAGTCCTGGTTATAGACGACACGGTAGCCAGTGTTGCTGTGGAGATCGGGAATGTCGATAATGCCGCTATCAATGACCGCGACTCCTATTCCTGTACCGTCCAGACCCAATCCCCAGCCGATCTGGGCATTAACGGTCAGTGGATAGTAGTCCAGCGTTGCCGAGGAATCGGCCGCTGCCGTGCTTTCCACGGGACGATCCGGCGAGATGTATTTGATGTTGCTGTTGAGGCGGGCGAGTTGCTTGGCCTGCGCCGGGGACATGTTGAAATGGTGCCCCCTGGCCAGCCTGAGAGCCTTGCCACGGTTGAGGCCGACGGCCGCCGCGGCGTCATCGTCGCTATTAGTCGGCGGCTCGTAATACTGCACAATCACATCCACGCGTGTGCCATCGGGAAGACCTACCAGATCCGGGGAGATTGTCGAGGTTTGAGCAAGGGCCAAGCTGCCCGTCGATACCATTAGATATGCGGCCAGCACAGCAGGGACGCAAGTGCCCCAGGCGGCACTGTTGCAGGTTGGGCCCCAGGTTCTCAGGTGTGTGCGCTTTTCCGTATTCATCCAGCCCCGTGAAGAGCAACATCAAAGCCAAATCAGCGATGCCGTAAGGGATTGAAACATTTGAGTTTGCGCTTCGTCGATGATTCCGGTTAAGACAATTTGTCAAAAACCATGCCGCCGTATCTGACAATTTGTCATTAGGGATGGGGGCGGTTTGGTTCCGCGTGGCCCATGCCTGCGCCTCAACCCCGGCAATGGTAGCGGCAATTACGGATCACGTGTGGGATTTCGCCGAATTGCTTGAGTGCTGCGGACCGGAAACACTGACATAGGGAAGCTGTTCTCTAATCAAGATCGGAGCCGTGCGCTATAAATCCCCGCGCGCCTGCAATGATGTTTCGCCCGCAGGCGCATTTCTTCGTGACTGTGTGTTGGGTTGACAGCTCTGCTTTTAAGAAGATCCACTTTTTGCCGGCGACCAGCCGACCAACAAGCGGCCGTGGGGGCAGCGAAATACAGGAAGGACCTGAAGGCTGGCGGCAGAAGGCGAACCAAGGCCGTTGCAAAAATTGGCGCACCGATCGCAGCGGGCGCCGTCGCGGGTCCGGCAAGAAGCGCCGAGGTCGAGGCGGTGGAGCATCGGAAGTGGATCAAGCGTCACATTCTCCGTGTCAAAGCGCACTAGTCTCCGCGCTCGTAAGGGATATTAGCGGTGGGCCAAGTACAATCGCCGCAGTTTGCGCACGGCCGCAAGCGGGCAGAGTAATGCCGTTCAATCGCCGCACCCGAACGAAGAACGCGCTGCGCGGATGTGCCACGGATTCCGAGCGTGTCGTCGTCCAGGACCTGGGACACCCGGTGAAGCTCAAGAATCCTACGAGACTCTGAACAGTGGACCAGGCCGTGACAAAAACAGTTTCCGATAATAGAAATAATGCCCGTTTTTCGCGAAGCCGATACAGTACCCATAACGCGGACAGGCCCGAACTAGAGAGAGCAGCAGCTTCTATTTCCGACCGTTTTCGCAAGCCGTCTTGCGTAGCTTGTCGTGTCCCTTGGGCAACCCGAGCGTTACTTCCTGCAAGTCGCTGTAATAAGCCAGTTCCCAATTCTTGAAGAGCCGGACATTATTACGATCCAGGCCCTTGGCGTTTGTCAAATCAGCGCAACGAATGTCGGCACCGGTGAATGTCGCTCCGGTGAAGTCTGCGCGCTGAAGATCGGTATTCCCTAGGTTGGCGCCATCCAGCCGATAGCCGTGAAAGTCGGCTTCATCCAGAAAAGAGGACTGAAAATCATAGTTGCGAAAGTCACGGGTTTCGACACGTTGATTCTGGTCGGCGGGCAGCCCCATAAGCGCCAGCAGACTGTCGTCCCAGAAATGGGCCAGCATCCAGTTGTTGGCTCTAGCGAAGGTCTCGCGGTTGAAGTCGGCGCCGCTGGGCGAGGGATGGGGCTTCGAAGCCTTGAACGCATCGGCGTCGTTCGAGGCCGGATGCGGTTCGAGCACGACGGGTTCTGAGATTTGCGCCTCCTGAAAATTCGCGCCCTGCAATTTCGCGCCTTTGAGATGGGTGTCACGAAGAATGGCCCGCCGGAAACTAGCGAATCCGAGGTTGGCTCCCTCCAGATGCGTTTCCTCCAACGTCGCGCCGTCGAACTTGGCATACTGGAACTCGGCGTTCTTAAGGTCGCAGTCGCTGAGGTCTGCGTGCTCGAAATGCGGTCCTAGCTTGTCGAAATCTCGGTCATTGGCGTTTGGCAGATTGAGCACAGTGTTGAAGCTTTTGGGCCTGAGGCGAACATGCCTCAGGTCGGCTTTGCCGAAGTCGGCGCCGCTGATATCCGTGGAGAGAAGACTGGCATAACGGAGATCGGCACCCGTGAAAATTGCATCCTCCAGGTTGGCCGAATTGAATACGCCGTATTGAAGATCGGCGGCAGGAAATTTCACGTGCGGTGCGTTGGCGAACGCGAGATCGACGTGGCGGAGCCTAAGCTTTTGGCCAGGCGGGGCAGTGAAATCGGCACCCTCAAGATTCAAGTAGAGGCGAAAAGCGGTCGCTACGGTCGTTCCTGCCTTTAGAATCACCTTCGGTGTCCATTGTGCCACCCTGGCAGCAAGGGGCGTATCGACCGGATTATCGGAAGATACCATCACGCCGGAATCGCCGGAGAGTCCCACTGCACCAAGTGCAACTCCGGCGCAGAGAAGAAACATCGTCAATCCTGCGGCTAGGCTGCGGCGATACAGATGGACGCGGGCCGATGAGAAGCACGCGCGCGTGGCGTCGAGAAATAGGAAACCCGCAGCCGTGGAGAACGACAGCATTACGGTCTGCAACCCGGTGGTGACCAAGTCATGCCGCACTACGTAGCGCCCGCACAGGAGCAGAATGACCGCTGGGAAGGACCAGTAGACCAGCGCTCGCGTGATCAGAGCCTGAACCTGGCCGAGAAAGGGCGAGGCCGGCCTGAGGCGCTTGATGTAGCGAAACAGCAGGCCGTTGAGGAGCGAAGGCTGAATGGCCGATTCGATTGAACGGCCGTCTGGTAGAAATGCTGGTAGCAGAGCGGCTTGCTCCCAGGTTCGCAGCAGGCTGATGTTGACATAGAGTTGAAGCGCCGTCAGCAGGAGGGGACCAATAAGGTAAAATGCGCCGAGCGGAACCGCCGCGTCGATAAGCGGAAGTTTGGCCGTAGCGCTGGGCGTGAGCAATGAGGCGTCGGCCGCCCCGAACGCGACGATTACCGAATACACAGTGACAGTCAACGCTACCAGCAGAGAACGTAGGCTCGACTGCGCCCATTGGCCCGCAATTTCGAGGGGTTTGTTGAAATCGACGGATTCATCGAAGTGGGCCCGCCGCAGGTCGGCGCCGGCCAGTTGCATCGGCAGCAGCCGCTTGGCGCCCCCGAAATCGGCACCGCGCAAGTCAGCGTTGCGAAACAGCGTTTCATCCAGCTTGGCGCCGCTAAAGATTGCACCCGCGAGTTGGCAGTCCGAGAAATCAGCCGCGCGCAGTCCGGCTCTGGAGAACTGTGCGGAACGCAGCACGCTGCCGCGGAAAATCGCACGGTCGAGCCGCGCGCGAGCGAACGGTGCACCTTCCGAAAACCCAGCGCCAGCGGCAGCGAACTGCTTGCCGGCCGACTGAGCGGAATTCAACCATTCGCTGTGGTTCTGGATTGCCTGCTGGAGTTCTGTTCCCGTCATACTCCTTGGTGGCGTGCCGCGTGGATCATCATTTTACCTCGGTTGCGACACGGACGATGCTCTCTTGGCGATCTCTGATGGTTGGTTGACACGAGAATCGCCGCACGTTATTAGGCTCCGTCGATGAAGCGATCACGAGTTTGACTCCGCCCTCAGCCGCGGGCCTCAGAAACCCCTCAGAAACCACTTGATCCGCTCTGGGACGCTGAGGTAAGGTCCCACATGGCTACCGATATTGCCCATTAAGAGGACCTACAATGAACGATCTGGTTGTGGCAAACCGGGCGGCGGACTGGCGCCGGCTGAAGAGGCTTGTGCTGGATAGCGTCTCCTCCCCGATTACGCGCCGCGTGTACAACCTCGGCCTGGATGAATTCTTTGCTTGGTACGGCGAAGAGTCTCGGCCAGGCTTCACCAAGGCGACCGTGGCTGCCTGGCGCGTCGCCCTGGAAGCCCGCGGGCTGGGCGCCGTTTCCATCAACGTGCGGTTGACGGCGGTGCGGAAATTGGCGGTCGAGGCGGCCGACAACGGATTGCTGGCACCGGAGCTGGCCAACGGGATCACCCGGGTAAAGGGCGTGGCCTCCAAAGGTGTGCGCCTTGGGAACTGGCTCACCGCCAAGCAGGCCCAGGCGCTCCTGAACGCCCCGGATGCCACCACCAGCAAGGGGCTTCGGGACCGGGCCATTCTCGCCGTCCTCCTGGGCTGCGGGCTCCGGCGCTCGGAGGTGGCGGCGCTTACGTTCAAGCACATCCAGCAGCGAGACGGCCGCTGGTGCATCGTGGATCTCGTTGGCAAGCATGGCCGGGTTCGGACAGTGCCGATGCCGACGTGGGTGAAGGTCGCGATCGATGCGTGGACAGTGCCGGCGGTGATTACTGACGGCCCAGTATTCCGGTCCGTGGACCGCGGCGGCGGAGTCCGGCAGTCCTCGCTCAGCGAAAAGGTGATATGGCAGCTCCTCCGGCCGTATGCCGAGGCCGCCGGCGTCCCCGGCATTGCTCCCCACGACTGCCGCCGAACATGCGCGAAGTTGTGTAGGGCGGCGGGCGGGGAACTGGAGCAGATTCAGATGCTCTTGGGTCACGCTTCGGTCCAGACGACCGAGCGGTACTTGGGCACGAAGCAGGATCTCGTTCACGCACCGAATGACGGGATCAAGCTCCGGGTTAGCGTTTAGCAACGTGCCCGAACGGTGTGCGAGAAAACGTATTTAGGCCTTTGCGGCCTCGCCTCGCGCTGCCGTCCATTTTGCCCAGCGCCATTCGAGAGCTTTCCGATGTGGCTGCGATGAAAGATGCGCGAGCGAAATGCGTGTTATGCGCAAATCATCCCCGCGCGGGCCACCTGCCTTGAATTCGATTTTGGTTGTTTCCGGGTCCACAACGAAGAGTTTGGCATCAAATGCCCGATGATGTAGCGCACATAATACGAGGCCGTTCCGGGGATCGTCCGACCCATTCTCTTCTTTTGGACATAGGTGGGCCGCATCAAGAACGTCCATTAGATCGATCCCACAAACTGCGCAAGCAGGGCCATACCTTTTTATTACGAGGAATTTGAAACGCTGCTGGCCCACCCGGGCATCGGTTGCAGTCGTTCGCCGCGAGCGCTGGCTGAGCAGTTCAAATGGCAAATCGTCTTGGAGATTCTGTAGGAGGGGATTCACGCGATGTCCCCCAAATCTGATCAAAAAAATCCTGGCCCGATCGTCCCAATCCTCAATCCATGCAAGGCGAACACGCCTTTCGCCTGAGGTTGGGCCTGGAGTGATGACAAAAAGGGGCAAGCCAAGGTTTCCGGCGGCCTTGGTGCTGTTTACTTCGGCAACGTCTCGTTCGCCCGCGCGTTGTGTTGAGGGGTAATGGTAAAGAACACCATCCTCCGAGAGGTCGTCAGAGTATGACGTGCCGGTGTGTAGGAGGCCTACGGAAATACCGACCCCATCTGCCGTCAGCTTCCCGGTCCGCTTCTTGTCTACCCAGATCCCCTGGGCACCGCCATAAATGCCAAGGTCTCGGAGTTGCTGTGGTTTGACCTTCAGGGCGCCTCCATCTGCGTCGAGATGTTGCCACAGGTCTAGTCGATGTCGAAGCTCGCGTGCAATGAGGTCGTTCACATTTCTCTTATAATACTGGACGCTCGCGTCGTCCACTGCGGCTAGAGCTCAAATAAGCGAACGATGCCGAGAGGTGATATTCTAATCGGTTACTTCATAGTCGTGCGGCCAAATCTATTTGTTGGAACGGGTTCATCTAAGCGAACGACGTGGTGATCCGATGGCGATTGAGAGCATAGTTGCAAAGCTGAGAAAACGGATTCACGATATCCGGGACAGACGAGAAGTAATCGGGGAGGAAAATACAAAGGCCACTCTCATTGAACCACTGCTGTCCGCATTGGGCTGGGATATCGAGGAACTTGAAGAGGTGCGGCGCGAATACAAGCGGAAACCGCAGGACAAGCCCGTCGATTACGCCCTGTTCTTGATCCGAGAGCCGCGCCTGTTCATCGAGGCAAAGGCACTGGGCGAGGACCTTACGAACCGAAAATGGGCCTCTCAGGTATTGGGATATGCCACTGTCGTTGGAGTGCGCTGGTGCGTCCTGACGGATGGGGACGAGTATCGTCTCTACAACGCGCACGCCGAAGTGGATGTTGACGAAAAGCTGTTTCGCAGCGTTCGTATTTCGATCTCCGATGAGGGCCAGCAGATACACACGCTTCAGACGTTGACGTTGTTGTCGAAGGAGAAGATGGGGGAAAACCTCCTGAACGTGCTGTGGAACGCCCATTTCGTTGACAGAAAAGTCAAAGGAGCAGTAGAGCAACTCTTCAAAACGGAGGACTTGGAACTTATAAAGTTGCTGCGCAAAAAGACGACGGGGCTGGGTCGATCAGAAATATTGGCATCGCTCAAAAGGGCAGCTCCCATTAGACTGGAGTTTCCAGTCGTCCGTGTCAATGTTGATGCGAAGAGCAAGCAAACGCGACCAGGAAATGGGCCCAGAACCAGTCGGGCGCGGGCGGAAAAGAAGAAATCTCTCACCAACCTTGAGGTACGGCTTACAGATTTAATCGCCGCTGGCCTCATCAATGCTCCTCTCGGTTTGGAAAAGGAATACAAGGGAGTCCACCTTAAGGCAGTTGTGCAGACAGACGGTACGGTTTTGCTCGACAGCATCTCCTACGATTCATTATCTACGGCTGGCGGGATGGCGAGGAAGTCCGTAATCGGCTCTCCCCCAGACCGCGCATACCCGCAAACGAACGGATGGACATTTTGGAAGTTCCGCAATGAATCAGGGAAGTTGATGGAAATCGATGTCCTTCGACAGCAATACTTGAAAAGCCCACCTCAACGTCCAATCGACCGCCTTCACATGGTCACTTCGTCCGGGGGACGATAGTCCGCAATATCGGTAGGCAATGCTCCGGGGTCCCGACCCGCAGCAATCCACGTCACCCAGGGCGATGCAGTTGGGGCGAGACGATCACTCTCGAAGCGCCTCGAGGACGGGACATCGCCGAGACGGTGAACGAAGAGTGGAAGTGAGAAAGAGGCGAAGAGGCGGGGGGCGAGTTGACGGCGGCTGATTCGCAATTTTGGCTGCCAAGGGAAGCGTGGCTTAAGCCTGACGGCGCTGGCCGCAGTTGGGCTCTAAGCAGCCTGCCGAAATCGGGCGCGCGTTCGGGCGTCGTTGCCGTTCGACGATGCCACCCTATTATTATCGTGTTAACAATCGCAAGCTGTTGCGGCCTGAGTATTAATTTGATAAAAATGCCAATGTCGATTTCAAATCGGCGCCTCTACGGCATATGGGTCACATACGGCTCGGCAGGTTGCCACGGACACGCAAGTGGCAAGAAGTTGTTGGGCTGTTACGCGCTGGAAGCGGTACTGCGGAAATCGCCGTTGCGACCCTCAACGCCTCGAAATCCGGCCTCGAACATGCATCGCGCGATCCCGTTCTCGTCCATTCATTCTGGCTGTTAACCCAGATCCCACTCTGTGCGCGCCAAACAGACTTCCTTCAGGCGCTCGAAAAAATTGGCATTTCTGTCCCCGCGGAACCAACCGTTCTGGATGTAGTGGGCGGGTTTTCGGATGGCGTTGATGAACACATCTACCGCAACGGCGGCCGCAGTGATCTTGGGGAGATGGCGCAGTTGGGAGCGTCCGAAACCCTTGCCTCTGCTCTCGGACAACGTACAGAGACGCTATTCGGACCGGCCGACACTCGCCAGGCTCTGGCCAAACTAGCAACGCCCACGAATTTCTCGTTGCTCGCCCGCGACTTTTTCGCACGGTTGACGGAGCGATATCTGGCGTACTTTCTAAGCCGGGAGCTCTCGAATCAGCTCCGAGGTGTTAATGCGAATCGGGAATTCCGGGAGGCTCTGCGGCTGCATTGCCGACAGGCTTCGAAAATTGTCGAGCGATTCGCGGAGGAATGGTTTTCGAAGGCGAACTATCGAGGTGGGATCACACCCAGGAAAGCGGCCGGATTTGTCCGGCATGCAATAGACAAACTTAAAGCCGAGCTTGAACAGGGGGCGGACGCTGGCCGGTGAGCACGTCATCGTGTGCGGTGAAGCGCCTCTGCCATCGCGCGTAAAGGCACACGACGCGCTTCGTCTTAAACTCAGTGGCGACGACCGGAATATTGACCTTGAAATAGTCGACATCAGCCGAAAACTCGCGACCAACGTGCCGGATTTCGTCGCTGATCTCGTGGAGATCGCCGCCTATATCTATTGTGCCGACCAACAGATACCCCGCGGCGGCGAGGGGGTCATGGACGTAGGTGCCAGTTGGCGCCGGCCTTTTGTCTTTCACATCCCTGTGCGGGCGCCCGGCATGTGGTCGGCGCACCCAATCGTCGAGGCCCTCAGAAGGACGTTGACTTTTTTATCGGAAGACACTTACGACTTCCATTTCTCGAAACTGACGAATCCCATCCCGATGCAGCAGTACTTGAAATTCGAAGATGGCCACGTACCGGCGCCGGGTGTTGATGAGGTAATTCTTTTTTCCGGCGGGTTGGACTCGCTCGGCGGCGCCGTCAAGGAAGCAGTGCGAGAACAACGCCGATTAGCGTTGGTAAGCCATCGCTCTACACCCAAAATATTCAGCCGCCAAAAGGAGCTTGTAAAGCGATTGCAAGACGTTTGCAAGACATGCCCTCCCATACACGTGCCGGTCTGGGTTCATAAACGTGGACTCAGCGCACGCGAATATACGCAAAGGACTCGTTCGTTCCTATATGCGGTCCTCGCATTCGCAGTTGCGCATGTTTTTCAACTCCAGCGCATTCGATTTTATGAAAACGGCGTTGTCAGCTTGAACCTTCCAATCAGCGAACAAGCCATCGGTGCCCGGGCGACTCGCACAACTCATCCACAAACTCTTGCCGGGTTTGCGGAACTGTTCAGCAACTTAATCGGAGCCGACTTTTCAGTCGAGAATCCGTTCCTCTGGAATACGAAGGCACAGGTTGTTAACCTCATTGGGGAAGCGGGCTGCGGCGACCTGATATCGCAGAGCGTCAGTTGTATGCACACCCACGAGCAGACGGCTGAACACCCGCACTGTGGGAGATGCTCACAATGTGTGTGGCGGCGTTTCGCTACTCTTGCCAGCGCCTATGCTGAAGATGATTGCAGCAGTCTTTATGGGGTGGATCTTCTTACCGGGATGCGGCTGGAAGAAAAGGATCGTACTCTGGTGGAAAGCTTTATTCGCGTTGCGACCGATCTAGGCCGCATGAACGAATTACAGTTGGTGCAGACCTATGGTGAGATCAGCCGCGTGCTCCGGCATCTCGCTCCGCTGTCCTCAAATCAAGTCGCTGAAAACCTGGTTGGGCTCTTCAGCGAACACGCTAGCGAAGTGTGCCGAGTGATGGACAAAGCGATTGCGGAGCACGCGTCCGAGATTCGCGAGGGCCGGTTACCCGCGAGTTGCGCGATTGTACTTGCAGTCGCAGAACGCTACCGCACTGCGAATTCACCTGAAATTACATCATCAAAGCCCAAGCTCCGACGGTCGGCTGTCAATCTAAAGCCCCGTCGGAAGCAGCCTGAGAAGTCGATCCAGGAAATCCGAGCGAGAATCCGCCAAATGAAGGGTGAGAATATGAGTGCTCAGATGATGTGCAAGAGTCTTGGAAATGCTCCCCGTCCGCCCGCTGCAGCATGGGCGCATTTGTCGTGGCCGGAAGCGTGGAAATCTGTTCACCAGAACTCAGTGAAGGTATGGCTCTCCAGGAACTCCAAAATTGTTAAATGACGTGTTCAGCCGCTTGAGTTACATCGATCCGCCTACCGTTACCTTTAGTAACTTTTTAATCCTTTAATTTTCAGTCGTTTGCGGGTTACGCCTCGCCTCAAAGCAGTGCGCTTTTCGCGCCTTGGCCCTAGCCTAACGGCAGATGCTTGGAGTCCGAAAACAATGCCTTGGCCAGAGCCAGCAACGGACCGTGGAGATTATTGAGGCGCTCGGATTCGGTTTGATCGAGAATCTCCTGATCCGTGGTGGTCAACCGACATATGATCCTGCGCCGCGAGTAATGCAGTCGATCAAGCTGGGATCGCAGGAGCGGCTGACGCATGCCGGCAGCAATGATACCCTGCACAAAACCTTTGCCCATCTGTTCGAGTATCTGAGCACAGTCGGTCACGGGGCCGTGGACATTGAGGTACAGCATGGCCTTCCGTTTCGGGTGATTCTGGAGCGCTCCTGCGAGGAGTTCTGATCGTGCCCACGACTTTCTGGGGGTGTGCCCTGACCGATGCCGACTACGAAGCGCTGGCGGCCCGCTGGATCACGCGCGAAGGTGCAGATGCCGCGGGATTACGTCGGGTTGACTCCATCACGGGTCGGGAGATGTTCGGACGCAGCCGCGGCGATCTGTCGGGGATCATCATCCCGAACGTAGCCCCATGGGACCATGGCCACATCCGTGAGTACCGTGAGCGGCTCGACCATCCTGATCTGGAGTACAGAAGCGATGGTACCGCTCGGGAGAAAAACAAATATCTGCAACCTTCCGGCCGACCGAGCTTGCTGTACTTCCCTCCTCGGGTTACCGTTGACCTGCTGCAGGACACGGCCATCCCGGTCATCATCGTGGAGGGCGAGTTCAAAGCGCTAGCATTGTGGCGCCTGGCCTTTCACGGCGTCCCCGCGCCGCGGTTTCTGCCGATTGCTGTCGCAGGCGTCTGGAACTTCCGCAGCGTAACCGGGAAAATCAACGGTCCCAACGGGGAGCGTTTGCCCGTCAAGGGCGTCATCCCGGATTTCGACAGGGTCGCCTGGAAGGGGCGTCAGGCCATTATCGGGTACGATGCCGACTGCCAGAGCAACCCTAAGGTCCGGGCCGCAAGGTGGAGTCTTACCACAGTCCTTATGCAACGCGGCGCTCTGGTCGGGTACCTAGAGTGGCCACTCAAGGAAGGTAAAGGAATTGATGATCGCCTTGCGAACGTTGGTCCCGAGCGCGTGTTCGCCGACATCGCCGCGGTGGAGTTCGGAGATTGGAAGAGCCGGTTACTACGGAACGAGAAAGGGCGCATTCTCTCCTGTTATGAAAACGTCGCCCTGTTCTTGGAGAATTCGCCCGACTGGACCGGGGTGCTGGGATACAACGAGTTCACCTCCGGCTACCTGATTTTAAAGCCGGCCCCATCGCCCGTTACGGTGGAGGTTGGGCGCGAGATCGAGGACTACTTCGATACCGAGGTGGTGCGTTACCTGGAGCGCCACGGGCTTATGGTAAAGCCCGATTTGGTCCGCCGGGTTGTGGACGCAGTCGCCCGGCGCGACTCCTACCATCCGGTCCGGGACTACCTGGAAAGCCTCCCACCCTGGGACGGTGTTCCCCGGATTTGTACTTGGCTGATCGACTATTGCGGCGTGGAATCGAGCGGCGTAAACCCGAATTCCTATGCCATGGCGGTGGGCGCCAAGTTCCTCATTGCAGCCGTGAAGCGGATCATGGAGCCCGGCGTAAAGTGCGACTCCGTGCTGGTACTGGAGGGGCAGCAGGGGATAGGGAAGAGCACTGTACCGCGAATTTTGGCCGGTGACGAGTGGTTTTCTGACCAACTCGCGGACATGGGTAGCAAGGACGCCTCCATGCAGTTGCGGGGCGTCTGGATAGTGGAACTATCAGAATTGGATGTCCTCAATCGCGCGGAACTGGCGCGCGCCAAGGCTTTCCTGTCACAGCAATCAGAGCGGTTCCGGTTACCCTACGGCCGGCGCATCGTGCAGGTCCCGCGGCAGTGCGTCTTCGTGGGGACCACCAACGCCGACTCCTGGTTGAAGGACGAGACCGGCGGACGGCGCTTTTGGCCGGTTCGGTGCCGGAAGATCGACCTGGACGGACTCCGTCGAGACCGCGATCAGCTTTGGGCGGAAGCGCTTTATCAGTACCGTGCCGGTGCCACCTCGTGGCTCGATGATCCCGAGCTGGTCAGGGAGGCTGCGGAGGAACAGCATGCCCGTTACCAGGCGGATGTCTGGCAGGAGCAGATTGCGAAGTGGCTGGAAGCACCGATCGAGCGCATGGACGAACGCGGGCATGCCGTAGCTTCATTCAGCGGCGACCGCAACTCCGTCACGATCGATGACGTGCTGCACCATTGCATCGGTAAGCGCCTGGAGACCTGGAACCAGTCTGACAAAAACCGAATTGCAGCGTGCCTTCGGGCGCTGGGCTGGGAGCGGCACCGAGTTGGCCCCAAGAACGCCCGCGAGTGGCGCTACCGGAGGGTGTCCCAGTCATGAGCCGGTGTCCCAGTACGTGTCCCAGTCGGTGTCCCAGTCTAAGTCCCTTTGTTATCTACTGGTGTCCCATTGTCCCAGTCTTTTTACGCGCACGCGCGGAGAAGAATACGGAACGGAGGCAATATTCGCTCACGGCAAATATAGGAAAAACACTGGGACACACTGGGACACCGGGACACCAGGGCGGCATCGGCTCCCCCGGAACGCGGATGGAGGCGATATGAGGGCCTCCCGCCCAGTGGATTTGACCCAAATCCCCGCGGTGCCGTGGGCGTGGGTAGACGAGCACGTGTACGCCGCCATCCGCGGCTGCAGCGTGAAGGTGTTGCAGCGGGAACGGCGTTTGAACATCGGCTGCCGCTTCCGACGGATTAATGGGACCGCCATCCGATACAAGCTCGGGGATATCACGGCGTTTTTGGAATCCCAGCCGGGTGGCGGAGGTTCGCCCATTCCCGCCGCTCCCGCACGGCGTGGGCCGGGCCGGCCACGCCGATCTTTGCCTTGACTGTTTGCGCGACTGAAGTGACCAATGTGACGAGGCCGCTGGGCTGCCAGCGGCAAGCCAGCAAATGAGCGTTTTCAAGAACGGCAGGTTCTACCATTACGAGTTCAAGCTGGACGGTCGTCGCTACCGCGGTTCGACCGGCACCGCCAACAGGGCGGACGCCATCAACGAAGAGCGGCGGCAACGGGAGCGGTTGCAGAGGAGCTACAGCCAGGTCCTTGAAGAAGAGGCCAAGCAGCAGCAGCGGAAGACCATTCAGGAAGCCGCAGACGAATTCTTGATCGACTACAAGCTCAAGCACGAGGCGCCCACGTTCGCGGTATACGCCCTCATGCACGTCACCGAGATTCTCCGTCGCAAGTTGGTCGTGGAGATCACGCCCACGGTGGTCAAGCGTTACCAGGCGAGCCGGCTGGAACAGAAGGCGGGTCCCAAGACGATCAACGATGAAGTACTTCTGCTGCTTCGGCTCTTGGGAGACCAGGGGGATTTGATCCGGGCCAAGATGCGACGTGAGAAGTCCCTAAAGCTGGCACTTCCCCCATCACCCGGCCGGGCCTTCGCCGCCGAAGAGAAGTCGCGTATGTTGGCCGCCGCCGGCAAGCTGCGGAGCAAGAACATCTATCCCGCCCTGGTGCTCGACCTAAACTGCGGGCTCCGCGACAAGGAACTGCGTCACCTTCGGTGGCAGCAGATTGACCTGATAGACAAAAAGACGCTCACCGTGGGCAAGTCCAAAACGGAGGCCGGGACCGGGCGGGTGATTCCACTAAACGATACCGTACTGGCTGCCCTACGGGCGCACGCGGCATGGTTCGTCAAACGGTTTGGCGAGTGCAAGCCGGAGTGGTACGTATTTCCGGCCGGGAAGGGTCAGCCAAACGACCCAACGCGCCCGGTTACGACATTGCGGACCGCGTGGACGAAGGTGCGCGACAACGCGAAGGTCGTCGGGCGATGGCACGACAATCGCCACACGCTGGTTACCGAACTTGCTGAGTCGGGCGCAGGTGAAGAAGTGATCATGAGCATTGCCGGGCACGTCTCGCGCACCATGCTCTCCCGCTACTCGCACGTTCGCATGGAAGCGAAACGGCGCGCCCTCGATGAGATAGCGGCACGCCAACGGACCGCGGATGAGAAGCGGCGGGAGGAAGCCGAACGGCACCAGCGGGCGGCGAACATCCCCCAGTTGACGGTGACTCAATAATCGGCCGACCTCGCCCCGGCGCGGGCTCATTTTGCCGCAGAGCAACTCGGGAAATCGTGGCGGACCCCGTGAACATGCGTAGAACTGGCTCTGCACGTAACTTCCGGAGCTGGAAGCTGATTCCACAGTTGGCCAAACGCGCACTAGCCAGCTCGATTCCCGGTACACTGATGGATTCACGGCCACAAATTCGGCGCCTCCCTGGAGGATGTGTTGGCAAGATACAAGAAGACTCGAACCAAGTCCGCTGTGACTCCAACCAAGGAGGTTTCGCCACCCCAAAGCCCGCCAATCCAGGTTCCCTCGGAACTGCTGGATGCGCTTCTCGCAGGCAGGTGCATACTTTTTCTGGGAGCCGGGGCGAGCCGCGAGGCAAGCGCGCCAGGTTGGAGACGGCTCATTGAGGACATCTGCTTGAAGTTCTGCCCAAAGCATTTCGATCGGATCGAAAAGTACTTCTCTCGGCTTGATCCTTGGGGTGCAGCAGATCTGATATGCAACAACGCGCCAAGGCCAGAAATCGAAGTGTTCGTTCGCGATGCGTTGGAAGGCTGTTCGCCATCAGACGCTCACAGATCAATCACTAACGTATCCTGGGCTTCGATCTATACGACCAATTACGACACCCTGGTTGAGCAGGCATACCATGAGAAGCTGAGCAGCCGCCGCCAAGAGCCGCGTCCCGTGTATCAGTTTTCCACGGACTACAACATCCATAACAACGCTAACGTGCATATTCTGAAGCTCCACGGAAGCATCGACCAGATCCATCACAAAGAGAACGTATTAGTCTTGACAACAAAAGACATGACGGATACTCATGCTGTCAGAATGACGATGTTGTCCAATATCCCTCGGTTGCTCCTGGACTATTATTGGCTTTTCATTGGCTACAGCTTCACCGATGGCGTCCTGCGGCAGCTACTCGCGGAGGTGCGCAAAAGCAATAGAGATTCAATGCCGAGGGCATCGTTCGCCCTTCTCCCGAAGGTCACTGACGAAGATCGCGACTTTTTCGACCAGTACAAGATTCAGATGATCCCTGGCACGATGGCGACGTTTATGGCGACGATTCAGGGACATATCGATCGTGAGGCTAGCGGCAAGCAGCGAATCAGGCGCATACCGGACCTAGTTCAGACCGGGGGACGCGACCTACAATTTCCGGCAGCTACCCGGGTAGCGATGGATGATCAGTTCGAGTTTGTCGGGCCCGCTGACCCTAATTATGACTCGGCAACATTTCTCTATGGCGCGGAACCATCGTGGGGCAATTTGGCGGCTGGAATGGACTTCCGTCGCGATGTGGTTACGGACGCTATAAAGGAACAGATGCGTGAAGCCATTCGCGAAGCTCCGCTGAAAGGGCTGATCATCTCTGGTGCTGCCGGTAGTGGAAAGAGCACCATTCTGCGCCGCGTAGGCTACGAACTGTCCACCGATAGAGACCGACCGCATCCAGTCGTGCTTCTCAGGGATTTTTATAGCGCCGGAAACCGGTATTCAGAGAGCTGGGACTGGCGACTCATCAGCGATATTTCAAGAGCTGCCGAAAACACTCCCGTGCTGGTCCTGGTAGACAACGTCGAAGTGCACCATCGAATGGTCCGAAATCTGTTCTCGGATCTCCGGTCACACAACGTCCCGGCCGTGCTTCTCGGAGCCGTTCGAGCGCTGGACTGGTCGAACATCATTGAGGATCATCCAATGCCCGGATTCGACCTTGTCGGAGTGCCTGATGATCTTGACGGAACCGAAGTGGACCCCTTTGTCAACTATCTGGCCCGCATGCGACTGTTGCAGATAGATCAAGTGACGACTGCCGCTTATTGGCGTGAGCGAGTCAAAGGACACCATGAACACCATTTGTTGGGCGTCATGCGCTCGCTCAGCACTAAAGCCGAGGAGAATTTTGATCAGAAGATTCTTTCAGAATACGGAAATCTGCCTAACCTAGGCAAGCAGGCATATGAAATGATCTGCCTTGTCTACCGCTTTGGATATGTGATCCCCTTGGATCTGTTGCTGATGGTATTGAATTGCTCAGAGCCCGAGTTTGGTACCAACGTTCTTGAGAAAGACAGAGATCACATTATCATTACCGCGGCTTCCACGTTTTCGGGCCGGATTGCCTTCCGAGCTCGGCATCGCGTAATCGCGCAGATTGTTTCAGACCATGTATGGTCGACGCAGTATGAGATGTGCGACGCCCTATGCCGACTCATCGGAGCCATGAATCCCCACTCGGAGGACGATTTTCGGCTCTGTAAGGCAGTAATGTTGAGTGACGAAGTCCGCCAAGACCTATCTGAAATCATTTACCAGCGCCGGTTGTTTGAATCTGCCCTGGCAATCTTCCCGACTGAAACGATGCTGTATCAGCACTATGCGATTGCTGAGATGGAGAGCCGGCCAAATCCTGATTTTCAACGTGCCCATGATCTTCTCAACAAGGCTTCGGCTTTGGAGAGCGCCAAATACAATCCGACTCTTCAACACAGTCGCGGGATGCTCTACTTGCACGAGGCCGGGCAGGCCGGAAGTCCCGAGGTTCGAAAGCACTTAGAGAAGAAGGCAGAGCGAGAGTTTATCGCGTATCGAAAGCGAGATCGAGGTAGTGAATATGGATATTACACCCACGCTCGAATGATTAACCGCCAGCGTCACGATATGCTGACCACGAATCGCATGGACGGCATTGAGGCCTCGAAACTGCTCGCAAAAGCGCTGGAGATTGTCAGAGAAGGAATAGAGACGGTAGATGAAGATGATCTCTTTAAGCTGCCGATCTTGGAAGCAGACCTACTGAAGGAAGTGTCGCCAGCCGACGCGCTTCGGAAGCTTGACAAATGGATTGCCCATAGCCCAACGCCTGAAGGATTTTATCTTCGAGCAGTTATTAAACATTCACAAGGGAATCTGTCAGAGGCCAACATGGATGTTGAGAAGGGGCTCAAGATGGCGCCTGATCATCGAGGGCTTCTTCTCATGCGCGTAACGCTGCTCAGAACCCAGAGCGGCTACAACGCGGACGAGTTGTTGGATGCTCTGCGCGCTGCAATGATTCATGCCCCGGACAGTGCGATCCTCGCATTCCAAGCCGGCGTAACAGCCTACCATTTGCAGAAGCTCGACAGTGCGAGAGAATCGTTCAGCCGCGCTTATCAGGTCGCGGGCCGTGTCGGCCCCATTCGTTCCTACATGATTTCTTCCGATCAGAGCGCGCGCGAGCTGCATCTGAAGATTGACGCACTGGCAAGGAAGTGGGGTCGACCACAGGGCCAGCCTCCTGCTACAGAACCTGACCTCTTTGAAGCGACGGGCGTGATCGAGTTGCAAGGGCACTCCAGATGGGTGCGCAGAGACGCACACGGGGACTTGATCCATATCCGACCACAAGATCAATCAGACTGGATGATTGCGGCCATGCCCGTGCGCTTCAACATAGGCTTCAACTTCAAAGGCCCAGTAGCGTTCAATGTGCGACAACGCTCCGTTAAGGCGGGTGCCTGAGCCACTGGGTTCGGAATTTCAGGATCCGGACCTTGGTTTAAGACGAAATGCCAGATGAGCCGTCGGGGGATTTACGGCGCGGTTTCACGGCCTGCGGCCGTTGGGTCCCCCCAGTGTCCCCCCAGTTTCTCGGAGAATCCCATTTTCGTGCGCCCAACCGGTTGTGTTTGCAACGCGAGGTGGCTACAACCGGGAATGCTGTTAACCGAAGGGTTGTAGGTTCGAGTCCTACCTGAGGAGCCAAACATTTTCTGTCCGGACGCGCTCTAAGGACTGCCGACTCCGGACCGGACAGCGCTACCAGAAGTAGGTCGCTAGGACTTTGGGAGGACCAATGGCGCCATCCACCACGTCGACACCGATGACCACTTGAACATTCGGATCGTGCTGACGATTCCCGGCAGATCCTCTGAGTTTTTCCAGCCGCACCGGGTCGGTGATGAAATCGACTGCTCCCAGGGTGCCCCATTGTCCCAGGCCGGCGACGATCAGGGTCATCTGTTCCGTAGCGGGGTGCAAAACTCTGGAAATCAGGGCGTAATCCCGCGTAAGCTTTTGATAAGGCGCCCTGAACGTAAAGGTCCAGTCCTGGTCCGGCCGTTGATGATCACGAATCCGCGAATTGCCCGGGTCGCCGGTGTCGAACCCGAATCGCAGCGAATCGGTCAGCCGGAGAGTCCAGGCGTTGTTCAATCCGCCAAGAAGGACCGCGGGACCTCGCTGAAGATCGTCATACTTGCTGGTCACGCTGGACAGGACCTGACTCGCCTTGCCTCGCGCCTGCAGAAACTCGGAGATCTTTGCCGCGGACGCCGCGGACGCAAAGCTCACCACGTTCGCCTTCATCACGGTCTCTACGGTTGCATCCGCATCGCCCCGGAGAGACGAACCGCCATCGGCCGAAACCAGCGCGGGCGGCCCGATGAAGATTGTGACCTGTCGGGGGGCGGAAAGCAGCGGCAACCAAAACCACTCGACACCTGTGGGAACTCGCCCAGGTCGATACCAAAGTAGCGCCAAAAGGACCGCGGCGAATGCAATCGCCGGGGCTACGACCCTTCGGCGCCATCGCGGCGACCGCTTCACCGGCGGTTCGTCCGGTACAACGATCAGAGGGGTTTCGGCGAGAGGCTGACCGGAGTTGGGGCCATACGAGAACTGGGGAAGATAGGACCCTGGCAGAATTTCAATCCTTAATTCGCCGGGGTCGGCTCCGCCCTGGTAATACTGAGCCAACCTCCTCCGCACTTCCGCCGCCGCGCTCCGGACAACGTGGTCCGACCCCGGGTCGTAGTCCGGCCGCCGGTCGAACACATCGACCCCGATTGTCCTCTCTTTCAACTGGTCGCCCTTGCCGTCCAGCGCCTGTTCGACGCAGTACCTCAGGAATGCAGAGTAACGCAGGCTCTTGTTGAAAGCTGGACTCCGCAGAATCCGCTCCAACTGGTGGACAACCTCGGTCCGCCTGGGTGCGGCCGGGGGTTTTTCGACCTGCGGCTTGTCGGTTCGGATGGCGTTCTCGTTCACTGGCATCGTTCCCGGTCGGCAGAGGTCTGTGGTCCGCCTCCTGTGTGCATGGTCATTATAACGTCTGGTCGCGGGGTCGAACCACGGACCCGGATTGCACACCTCGCGGGTGGTCCAGGACCTCCACGCAAGTTGTTCACACCTCACGGAAATAGTCGCTTGGCAGTCCAGGTCTGACGCCAGGCGAAGATCGACGCCGATTATCGCACGAGGAAGCTACGGATCCCGGAGCGCCGCCGTCGGCCGGATGATTCCGCCCCTGCTCAGGCCCGATCGCACCTCATGACAAAGGAAGGTAATATGTATAAGCCCCACGTAGCGCTCTCGATTCGCACCCGACTGCTGATCTCGCTCCTGTCCGTTTTAGTGAGCAGCGGCACATTGATGCAAGCGCAGGTTACGACGGCTTCCATCCTTGGCACCGTTACCGACAACAGTGGGGCGGCGATTCCGAACGCCGACATCGCTGTCAAAGACCTGGAGCGCAACCAGGAAAAGACGACGAAGGCAAACGATCAAGGCGGCTATCGGATCGACTTCCTGGTGCCGGGCAACTACCGCGTATCCATCTCCGCGCCGAACTTTAAGACGCACGTGCAGGAGCGAATCAGCTTGAACGCGGGCGTGCCCGTCACCATTAACGCGGAGTTGTCTCCCGGCACGGTCAATGAAAGCGTGGTGGTCACCGGCGAGACGCCTCTGGTGGAGACCTCGAACGCCGAGGTGGGAGCCACAGTGGACTCGCACGATATGGTTGCGCTCCCCCTGGTGAACCGGAATGCGTACACCCTGCTGGATCTCACTCCGGGAGTACAAACGAACTCCGTGGGCCAAAGCTTCGGGGCGCCGACGCAGACCGTGATCATCAACGGCGGGGCGAACAACGGGTCAGGCAGCACGAACTACTACCTGGATGGCGCACCGAATTTCAACGCGCTCAATAACGGTGGCGGACTGCTGCCCAACCCCGACGCACTCCAGGAATTCCGGGTGCAGACGAGCAACTACGGCGCGGCGTATGGCCGGTTCGGATCGGGAATCGTGAATGCGCTCGTCCGCTCGGGCACGAACGAGTTCCACGGCACGGTGTTCGACTTCTTCAGGAATCCGCACCTCAACGCGCGGCCCTGGCATTCTCTGCCGAGCGACCAAAAAGAGCCGCTCCATCGCAATCAGTTCGGCGCGACGTTGGGCGGACCGATCATCAAGAACAAAACTTTCTTCTTTGCGTCGTATTCCGGGCTGCGGCAGACTGACGCGGCGCTGCTCACGGGAGCGATCGTGCCGACGGCGCTGGAACGGGCCGGAAACTTCACGCAATCGCCCGGCGCGCGGCCAAAGGACCCGCTGACGGGCACGAACTTCGTGTGCAACGGAGTGAAAGACGTCATTTGCCCGGACCGCATCGATCCGACCGCGTTGGCCCTGTTCAAGTACGTACCCGCTTCGAACACCCCGGTGGCCACTAACAACGGGTTTGCCGCGGGTTGGACGGGTTACTCACCGTCGCCGATCAACCAGGACGATTTCATAATCAAAATCAACCACACGCTTTCGCAGACGCAGACACTTTCGGGCACGTATTTCCTGAGCTCAGGCAATCTGTCTGCGATCGCATCCACGAATCCCTCCGCCGCGATCGCACCCTACTCGACACTCGTGCAGACGTACAAGCAGCAGAACTTCATCGCCAACTATACCTGGGCGGTGAATCCGAGCATGGTGAATAATGTCTGGGCGTCTTACACGAGAATGAAAAACACGCGAACGGACACGCCGGAACAGTCGCTGGCGAACTTCGGTTCCACGTTCAGCCCGCAAGGAGCTCCGGGGTTGCCGAATATCGGCGTTACCGGCTACTGGAACATGAGGAATGCGAATGCCGGCCCAGCGGGGACCGACGCCTATGCGCTGCGCGATCTCGTTACCTTGACGCGCGGCAGCCATACGCTGCAGATGGGCGCGGAATTCTCGCTGGACAAGGCAGCGAAAGTAGCGTACCTGAACAATTACGGACAGATCACCTTCACGGGAGTGATCACGGGGAACGCGCTCGCCGACTACTTACTCGGTATTCCAGCTACGTTTTTGCAGGATAGTCCCGCTTACACGCGAACGGCGGCGTTCACCTATGCCGGGTTCTTCCAGGACGACTACCGCGTTGCGCGGCGGTTGACTCTTAATCTCGGGCTGCGGTACGACGTCCAAACTCCGCCGGTCGAATCGCACGACCACAACGTCACCTTTGTTGCGGGACAACAATCCACCAGATTTCCGAGTGCTCCTCTGGGAATTGTATTTCCGGGAGACGCCGGCATCCCGCGGGGCATCACCGACACCCGGTTCGGGCATATCGCTCCGCGATTTGGATTCGCCTTCGATCCTACCGGTAGCGCGAAGACGTCGATCCGCGGCGGAGTGGGCCTGTTCTGGGGGTCCGTGTCCGAGGAGTTGTGGACGCAAGGCGGGAATACCAGCCCGTACGCCCTTTCCTACACGTTCCCGAATACTTCCAGCGTCAACGGGGCAACCCTGAGCAATCCCTATCGCGGTGGAACGAACCCGTTCGTAAATGGAGGGACGGGATTGTTTCCCAACGGCGCGCGCCTGGGAGGGGTAAGCCGCAACGCCGATTGGCCGCGGACCCTACAGGTGAATTTCTCGATTCAGCGGCAACTCACGGCGGATATGAGCGTGGTAGTGGCGTACGTCGGCGCGTTCAGCAGCAATCAAGCGCTCGGGATTGAACAGAACTACCCGAGCTTCAACACAAATTACGCGGCGTCTTTAGGCATACCGTCTTGCGGAACGAGCGCGACAATCGTTCCCAGCACATCGAATGCGCAGTGCCGGCGGCCGATACAGCCTGTGGGCTCGTTCGGCGTGGTGCAGAGCGCGTTCAACACCGACTACAACGGACTGCAGATCTCCTTTACCCGCCGCCTGTCGCATCAGTTCAGCGCGACGGGCTACTACGCCTGGCAGAAGACGATGAGCGATGTCCCAGTGCAGGGCGGGACGCCTGCAGGCGGAGTGGAGGACGTGAATAATCTGGCGCTGGAACGTAGCCGGACGGGCAATGACTACACGCACCAGGCCACGATTGCGATCATCTGGCATCCGGCGCTTTCGGGCGGATCGCGCATCGTCAAGGCTCTGGTTAACGGCTGGGAGATCGCGCCTTTGGCTCGTCTGCATACCGGCGGTCCTTTCTCCGTTTTGAACGGAGTCGATGCCAATCTGGATGGGTCTTCGGGCGATCGCGCTCGACTGGTGGGGGACCCGTTCACGGGGCCGCGCACGATTTCGCAGTGGTTCAATACGGCGGCCTTCGCGCA
>PSRJ01000297.1 GCA_003175985.1 Terriglobia bacterium | reverse complement strand
GTTGAAAACGAATCGTGTCATCTACGGTTTGGAAAGAACCGCCATCGGAATCCACCAGAACCCCGTATTTGGTCGTAAAAAAGAAGGGCGCGCCGCCGTCGCCTTGAAAGCCGGCGGCCACGGCGCCACCCAGATTCCGAAGAATTCCGGGGTCGCTATCGTGCCATCCCAAAGCGTGGATGCCGTATAAATTTTCGTTTTGATCATGGATGATCACTGTCCCGCGCCGCTGCAGACCCCTACCCGGCTGGGAATCGCGCTTCACGGTGACTAGAGTCTTGCCGCGGGCATCCTGGACTTGCACCGAGTACTCCGGGCCGTCGTCTACGACGACTCGCATTTCCGGCGAACTGAGCGTGTGTGCCGCTCCGTTCCTGTCCACCCGGACCTTGTCTATGCCGATGGGCTGAAAGGACGGGTCAATCACCAGCGTTCGAGGAGAAGCCTTTCCGCCAGGCTGAATATGAAGCCGGACTATGTTCGGCGCGACGGCCTGAACCTCGACCACGTCGGGATCGTGAACCAGCCGGATTTGCGATCCCTGTGAGAATGCCAGGGACGAGCAACACGCCCAGCAAACGGCCAGCCTTCGCAAGTGGAAATGGTCAGTCACTCTATTGAACGCCCGGGCGGTCTCATCAACGGCTCGCAAACAACAGCGGCGCCGAATCATTGAGGTTATGGCGCCACACGCTCCACACATGCGCGCCTTCGGTCTCGCGGTATCTCAGCGTCACACCTTTGTTTTTCAACGTCTCGACCAACTGCCGATTGGCTTGATAGAGAAAATCCTGCTTCCCGCACGAAATCCAGAGCAAGCGAATTTTGGCGTTTACCTCCGCCGCGTTTGCCAGAGCATTCCCGAATTCTTCGTCGGCGTTCATGAACTGCCGGCTCACAGCAGCGCTGTAGCCCAAGACGTAGTGGAATAGATCTGGATGTGCCAGTCCAATGGTCAGGGCCTGCCCGCCACCCATCGAAAGGCCCGCGATGGCCCTGTGGTCCGCATCAGCAATCACACGGAACCTTCGTTCCACGAGAGGGATCACATCTTCGAGCAGGTCTTTGGAAAACCGCGGTGAGTACATTTGAGTCTCGCCGGACAGACGCACCAAAGGGCCTACTCCCGCTGCTTGCAGCGCATGCCCCTGCGGCATCACGATGAGCATCGGCTGCGCCTTCCCTTCGGCGATGAGGTTATCCAGGATGATATTCGCGCGTCCATTCATCACCCAGCCGTTTTGGGCCTCGCCGTTGCCGTGCAGCAAATACAGCACGGGATATTTCATTCTGCTTTCGTCATAGCCGGGAGGCGTGTAGATCCACAAGAACCGCGCCACGCCCATAACCTTCGATTCGTACAGGACGATGCGCACGTCGCCATGAGGCACCGCACGCGAATCGTAAAACGCCGGGGTGGCTTCGGGAACCTCGACAAAGCTGGCGATCGGGAACCCGGGAGGAACAGGTTTGATTGACGGGTTGGAAGGGTCCGGCACTTCGACCCCTTCCAGCCGGAAGTTGTAGCTCCAGATCTCCGGGGGAAGCGGGCCTACCGTAATCGTCCAAACGCCATCTCCGCCTTTCGCCATCTGTTGCGGGCCCTTACCTAACGTGATTTCACCCACCAGGTCGACCGCGGTGGCCTCCGGGGCGCGAAAGCGGAGCGTGACCGTCCGATCCGGGTTGACTTCCGGAGAACGGAGCGCGTTGTAAGGAGTCGCGATGACCCGGTTCGTGTCGGCCGGCCTCGGGCGGGTTTGCGCAAGGAGCGCGGTTGAAGCGATTAGCATGCCGCTTAGCAATCGAGAATCAATGATTCCGCGCATCCGCTTCCTTCACTGCTCACTAGCGATCTCGGGATTCCGCGAGCAGATCCAGAATCCCGTTCACGATCGAGGTTTCCGCGCAGCCCGGCTTGAGCCTCGACGACACCACCTCGAATGTATACACCCCATAAGCCGCGTCGTTAGGGATATATCCGGAGCGCGCCATCCCGTTGGTGAGCGTGGCCATCATGGTTGCCGTGTAGGGCGACTCTCTTTTCAACCGCTGCGCAATGAGGTTGAAGACTTCCGCGTTCACTCCCCCGATTGCGATATCGCCGATCTTTACTAAGCTCAGCCGGATATCGACCGGAGGTGCATCCTTATAAGTTCCCGGGTATCCTGCCCGTCCCGAATCGGTACGCTGGCGGCCCGGGCAACTGATCGTCTTCTGGACAGCGTCGATCGGAACGTCGGATTGGGTGCGTTCCATGCTTCGCATCACGTGCAGAACTTCTTCGCCCAAGAACTGGCCCATCGACTGGATCATCTGCTTCTGCTGGTTCATGAGCTTCATCACTGTCGGATCATTCTTGTTCAACCCTTGCCCGCCCGGAGGCATCGCATTGCTGATGTCCTCTCCACGTTTGGCATAGTCCTTGATTCGTATGTCCCGCAGATCAAAGGTTTGTTGGAAGTAGATCGGGTTTTGATCGCCGGCGGCGCCGCTCGACCAAAGGGCGATGACCTTGTCATCAAGCGAGTCTTCGATATATTTCGAAGCCGTTCCGGGAGCGTCGGCGCTGACCTGATCGAGCTGCCCGACGGTCACCGCGTGCATCGCGTAGTTGTAATAAACTGCAATCGGATCGCCGGTAAGGCCCTCGACTTTGATCACCGCCACTGTTTTGTCGGAGGGGCCTTCATAGTTTGGCCCTTCCCACCAGCGCTTCGTTTTGGGATCGATGATGTTTCGGTTGACATTGATGTACGAGACGCCGGTTCCATAACCGATTCGAGCCGGCACCACTTTTTGTTTGGCCAACCGGACGGACTCGACGATTTTCTGCGCATAGCCGGGTCCCTGCTGCATCGGTGCACTGTGGGTGTGAGTCGCCGTCAGCAACACATGGCTGGCCGGAATTCCCAAGTCCTTTTCCACCTGTTCCGTCACGCTTTTCCAGATTGGCTCCGGGATCGCACCGGCATCGACCGATATCAGCGCGGCACTGGCGCTACCGCTTTCCAGGACAATGGCTCTGGAGTACAGGTGGTCGAAAACCCCCTCATAGCTTTTAGGAAGCTCGCTTGGCGCCGGCGTGACGTCCACCTTGGCAGCGCCCGCTTTGAGTTGGCGAACCTGTGCAGCCGCTCCATGCAAATTTCCGATTGCCAGAGCCGCGAAACCAACAGCAAAGAACGATCGCATGATAATCCTCCAAATCGATCGGCGCAGTGTCAGAATGAAAGCCTCAGCGCGAACTGGATTTGACGCGGGTTGTTGATCTGGCTGGTCACCTGACCGAACGAAATGCTTCCGACCTGCACCCCCGGCTGCCCGAACTGAACACGGTTAAACAGATTCAGGAACTGGGCCGTAAACAACAAATGGAAGCGCTCGTTCAGCGAGGTGTCCTTGGCCAACGCCACGTCCCAATTATTGACTCCCTGAGTTCGTAGAACTGAATCCGTGCGTCCTTCGTTTCCGATGCTAAACGGCGTCGAAGGTTGAACGTAGCATGCCGTATTGAACCAGCGGTTGAGTCTGGATTGGGCAGATCCCGAAATCTGTGCCTGGCAACCGGGAACTACATTGGGCCGAATCCCTCCGAAACCGAAGTTGGTGTTAAGGTCGTTCGGTTGGGCGCTCAGAGCCAGCGGGAAACCGCTCTGAAAGGTGGTGATGCTGCTCAGAGTCCACCCGGAGACCAGGCGGTCACTAACCGGACCGGCATTGGATAGCCAGTGGCGCCCTTTACCGAATGGCAGCGACAAGGAGTAATTCAGAACCAATCTCTGCGTGACGTTGAAACTGGTGAGCGACCGCTGGGCAGAAAGATTGTTGGGATCCTGCGTACCGCCAACAGCGTTGCTTTCCAGGAAACCCGTGGTGCTGTCGACAGTGCCAATCACCTTAGACCAGGTATAGGACACAAGGAACGTGCCCGCGGACTGAAATCTCTTTCGGTAGCTTGCCTGCAGGGAATGATAAATCGAGTTGCCTCCATCCCACGAGCTGTCGGTAACCGCATTGAATTGCGGATAAGGGCGCAACAGTTGGCCCGCTGCGACGGTCGCGCCGTTATATGCGCTTCCGGAGCTGAGCTTGCCGGCCAATGGATTACCGATCTTCACATTGAGGAACGTCTGAGCATCGGCAGCCGTAGTCGGCATGCCGCTGGCGACCAGCGCCCGATACTGCGCTGCCCCTTGAACCGCCAGATCGTCCGAGAGGGCGTTCAGATTCCGGTTCACCTTTAGATGTGTGCCTTTGGATCCGCTGTAGCCGATCTGCAAAACCGAGTTCTGACTCAGCTCGTGCTGGATATTGAAGTTCCATTGCTGGACGTACGGATAGGGCGAATCCGGCACCCGCCCGCTGATTCCGATGCCCTGAATGGCGGCGCTGTAGGCAGGATTCCGGCCGAACGGTTGCGGAAGAAGGCCGTTGGTCAATTGGGGAAATGGATTGCTTAAAGTTCCCAAAACCGGTGTTGTGGCGAAAGTGATTGGCGTGGATGTCGGAGAGGGCGCGCCTGTGTCATTCGGGAGATAGGCCAGGGTGTATCCGGCCCGCAGCACGGTGCGCGGTAATAAGCGGTATGCCAGCCCGACGCTCGGTGCGAATAGGTTGTAGTGAGAGGAATCGTCATATCGGCTGGGATATTGCGGCGAGTTGACGAGCGCCAGATTTCCCCGCAGCGCCTGTGTGGTGCCGGTTGCCGGATTTGCGATCGACCCTAACGGGCTCGGAGTATCCGGAAGCAGCACCGTGTTGAGATCGTGCCTCTCGGCAAAACCGCCCGGAATGTCCCAGCGGACTCCCGCGTTGATGGTCAACTTTGGTGTGGCATTGAAAGTATCCGTCACGTAAAAACCGCGGTAGGGCTCTGTGGTGGATACCCAAGTTCCCGTTGAGATCGTGGAGCTATTGGGTATGGCGTTACCGAGCATGAAGTTGGCGAATTGATTGGTCGTCGGGACGCCGGGAAGGAACAAGTACTGGCCGGTCGGGCCACCCGGCCCGGCTGGAGAAAAAAATCCGTCCAGCCGGCGCAAATCACCGCCGAACCGCAATGTGTGCTTACCGATGACCTTATTCAGATTAGCAGTGAAGTTGTACGTGTCAAAGGTAAAGAATTGAATCACGTTGATCACCGCAATGGGAAACGGACTCGGGCTGTAGCCGGCGAGGAGCGGAATCGGCAGAGCATTGAACGTGACCTGATTGGCAAACGGCGCGAGGCCGGGAAATTTCGAGAGGTCGACTTTGCCCAAGGCCGGAGGCACTGAAGAAAAGTCGAAGCGCAGGAAGGAAAGCCGCACATCGGCAACGGTCGTCGGATTGATGGTGTAGGTATCACCGACTACCGCCTGGTGGGTTGTCGATAGGACAGCCGGCTGCGGTACGTCATTATGGAAGTAGTTGGTGGCAAGCGTATTGGTTCCCCACCGCGTGTAACGGGCAAACAATTGGTGCTCCGAAACGCTGTAATCTCCCCTCGCGGTGACCTGGTTACTGTTTGAACCGGACGAAGCGTTCGTCTGGAAATTGACGCCGCCTTCCGGGACGTTCGGAATATTCGGAAGAGCCCAGTATTTGATGGTGTTGGCCATGTAATAGGCAGTCGGATCGGGGCAGACTTTGTTTAGTGCACCATTGCACTGAATTTGATTGGTGGTTCCTGTATAGAATACAGGACGGTCGTTGGTGAAATCGCCCGTGAGCTCGGGCGCGGTGGGTACCCGCGCGGCGTACGGCAGGCCCGCTCGATTCGCATAGCCTTCCCAGTTCGCGAAGAAGAACAGCTTGTTTTTCACTACAGGCCCGCCGAGTGAAATTCCGTATTGGTTTTGGGTGAGGGGCGGCCGCTCGATATTCGTCCGATTGTTGAAAAAGTTGTTGGCGTTCAGAATGGTATTGCGGAAGTACTCGTAGGCCGTGCCATGCAGGTCGTTCGTGCCGCTCTTGGTGGAGAAGCTGATCACCCCGCCGTAATAACGGCCGTACTCCGGGCTGATGTTGTTGGAGTCGACGCGGAATTCACGGATGCTGTCCTGCGCGGGGATCAGACCGACCCAGTTCTGAATCGGGACGTTTAGCGGGGCGCCGTCCAGCGACAGAGCATTTTGTCCCGCAACGCCGCCGCCGATCTGGTAGTTCGACCAACCGGCTGGATTGGTGTAATTGCCGATGGCGGGCTGGTTGTTGGTCGCGGCCCCGGAAGTAGCCCCCTGGGGCACAACTCCAGGCGCGAGCGCCAGCAGGTTCATTACATTGCGGCCGTTCAGCGGCGTGTCCTGAATCTGGCGGTCTTCAATCACTTGACCGACGGTCGTCGTCGCGGATTCCAGCGCTACGATCGACGCCTCTACTGTGACGGTGTCACGAACTGACCCCACCGGCAGGGTGTAGTTCAGCGTTACCGTGTCTCCCACGTGGATTTCGATTCCCTGCTGAGCGACCGATTGGAATCCTTCTTTCGCGATGCCGATGCGATAAACGCCGGGGATCAAGCCGGAGATCCGGTACAGGCCTGCTCCGTTAGTTTCAGCCTTTAGCGATACGCCTGTGTCCAAGCCCGTCAGGGTCACCGACGCGCCCCCAATGGCTGCTCCGGATGGATCGGAGACCAGACCCGTAAGCGTTGCCGATGGGTTTTGAGCAAAGACAAAAACAGCAAGTCCCGTAAAACAGAGTGCCAGCCGGAAGGCCCACCTCACTCTCAACAGACCCGTCTCACCGAACGCGACTAAGCCGCTGGTTCGAAATCTCCAATTCACGTTCCCCTCCCCTTCTGTTCCCATCTACCGCTCGACTAAGCTAAGGTCGAATGCGTCCGCCATCGCCTGGTTACCCGCATCGTTGGGATGGATATGGTCGCCCGGATCGAATTCTGGCTTCAGCCGAACGGGCCGTTCCGGATCGCGAACAACAGCGTCAAAATCGACGACTGCGTCGAAATTCCCCTTGGCGCGAATCCACTGGTTGACAGCCTGGCGGATCTCTTCACCGCGCTCGGATGCCGTTGGCACGCCCTCCTCCGGCATGATCGTGGCGCCAATCACTTTGATCCCTTGCGCGTGGCAGCGAGTGACGATCTGGCGATATCCCCAGATCAGTTCGTTACTGGTGAGTGCGTTTGATCCATCGGTGCGTCCGCGGATATTAATGTCGTTGATTCCTTCCAGCAGAATCACCCATCTCACTCCGGGCTGGCTCAGGACATCGCGATCCAAACGCGCCAGAGCGCTCACGCCCGCCCCGTCGCGCAGCACCTGATTTCCGGAGATCCCTTGGTTGACCACCGCGACGTGCCGCGTCGCCTTGTTCGTGTTTAATCGCTGGGCCAGAAGCGTGGGCCAGGCGCGGTTGGCATCTCGGGTCGTCGCGAAACCATCGGTGATCGAATCGCCCAATGCCACGATGGTGAAGGCATCTGCTGGCGCCGCAACCTGGATACCGGCCAGCCAGGCATACGCGAACGTCGTGGCCGGCTCGGGCATTCTTTGCGCTGCGGTCACGTCACCTTTGGAAATATACGCGGTGTGGAGACCGACGTTATGGTTCGTCGGCGGACCGGTGTCATGCGGGAGGTAGAGCGAGACGGCGAGATCCGAAAGCGGGGGCAAGTCCAGATCCACCGGATCGCTCACCGCCAGGACGCCCGGCGGTAGGATGAATGACGAGCTGCCACTGAAGGTGAGGACGCGATCGGTTCCCTCCACAGTGGCGCCGTCACTCTTGTGCAATGCAATGTGCGCAGCGCCGATTTCCACGGGCTGCGCCCCGATCGTGTTCGATAGTTCTATCCGCAGACGGCTGCCGCCCAGACTGGTATGCACGATCATTCGCACGGTCTGATCGGCGAGTGTCGCGGGGAGGTTCGATACCTCCGGCCCACTGCGTCGAGCGGGTGGTGGGGGACCTCCCCGCCCGCCGAAGGTTGTGGGCGCCAGCTGCTGCGCGGTGGCCCAGGAGGTAACCCAGTGATCGCCGCTCTGCGACGGCAGCGGACCGGCGCAGAATGTGGCGAGAGCAGCTAAGGCGAAGCTCGCTCGGAATCGCACAAAGCCTTCCGTTAGAAACGCATGACGCCGTTAATCTGCAACGTGCGTCCGGGATCGGCGGCCGTGATGGCGCCGAAAGCCGGCGACCGCAAGTCGAGGGCCGGTGGAGGAAGAGCCCCGCCGGGAGCGTACGAAGGATTGGTCCAGCGCACTAAGTTGAAGGGATTGGTGGCGTCCGCGCTGAAATCGAAGGTCAGCCGCTCCCTGACTTTGAAGCTCTTGCCGATCGTCAGGGCCTCCTGCTTGGTCCAGAATCCGCGCACCCAACTCAGGGTAGGCGCAAGATTGCCAAAGTTGAAGCCAGTAGACGTCGTGAAGGCGGCAGCATTCAGGAAGCGATCTTTAGCTGGATCAAAATCGCGGGGGTTGGTCACCTTATAGGGCGAGACACCCGGTACGGCGTTGCCGCGCTGCGTGTAGCCGACTTGGGCCAGGTTGCCGGCGCCACCGTATAGACTAAGCGGCGGTGCGGAGGCATATTTCAAGAAGCCGTTCAGCCGCCAGCCGCCCACAGCCGCGTTCAATACCCGGGAGTTCCCGTGCAGGAAGAACTTCCCTTTTCCGAATGGAAGCTCGTAGGCGAAGCTGGTACTCATCGTGAACGCCGGCTGTTGATCGAGCTGGTAAATCCTGTTTCCGGGGAATTGATTCAGCGCCAGAGTAAAACCTTTGGACCAGGTCACGAATCCGAAAAGCGTCAGGCCGGACGAGAATCGCCGGTTGACTTTCACTTGCAGGGAGTCGAACTTGGAGCGACCGACCGGGTCGGCGACGCCGCCGGCAAAGCCTCCACCTAAGAAGACGCCGGCGCTGGTGGTCACGCCCGTGTACTGGGGGTACGGACGCAGTGACTGGTAGACCGTATTAGCTCCGCGTTGAGTGACGAAGTTCGGGTAAGGCACGGTGAAGCCCGCGGCCACGGCGGCGGCGGAAGTAACCGGCTGCAACAACAGGCTTCCGTATTGAAGGCCGCTCAGCGGCATGTAGTTGTAATTCACCGCCAGTCCCAGATGGGTAGACCGGCTGCCGATGTAATTGGCCTCCAATGTGGTGTTGCGGACGATCTCGCGCTGGATGCCGAAGCTCCAGTTGATGGTTTGCGGCAAACGGGTTCCAGTTCTTGGGATGAAGGTGATGGACTGGCCGTTCAGGAACGAGGGATCGATGACCGGTGGCCGGGAGAAGCTCTGCGGGAAGGTGCCAGTGTCCAGGTAATACAGCGGGGTGTAGCCGTCGCCCGATGTGAACGAGGGCGTGTTGCTGAAACCGGCGATGGCCGGATTTACGGTGTTGCCGGAGTTCGCGTAGTAGACGCCGGCCGATGCGCGGATCACGGTTTTGGCGTTGGCCTGGTACGCCAAGCCGAGGCGCGGGCCGAAGCCCCTCAGCCACTTGTCTTGGAAATCGCCGCCGATGCGGCCCGGGCCGTCTCCGATGAAGGCGAGCGCGCCCAAACGGCCGCCGGCGCCAGGGTTCGGCAATCCGGGCTGGAAGCTCGAAATCTTATTCTGCACTTCCGAGATGGGTGAATTGTAGTCCCAGCGCAAGCCGTAGGAGACGGTCAGCTTTCGCGTGGCATGCCACTCGTCTTGCGCGAAGGCGCCGAAGCGCAGCAGGCGGGAGCCCCACCATGGCTCGATATCGGCCGTCGCGGTGCCTACCGCCCCCAGCAGGAAGCTGGCATAGGAGTTGCCCCAGACGCCATAGTTGGGGGAGTTCGGCTGACTGGTCATCGCGTTGGTGAACGTGAAGATGCCCGAGGCGCCGCCGAAAAACTGGCGGTTCACGCGATCGCGATCTACCTCAAACCCGAACTTCATGGTGTGACTGCCGTGGATCCACGAGAAGTTCTCGATGAAGGAATACCGCAGGTCGTGCCAGTTCTCGTCATAGCCCCGGTTGAGCTGGGCGGGAGAAACGGCGCCCCCGCTGAAGCTGATCTGGGGGAATGCTCCCATATCGGCTGGAATGCCCGTGATCCCTAGTTTTGGAAGCCAACCCTGTCCGTTGGTTTTGTTCAACCCAAGGTTATAGTAGCGATCGACCGAGATGGTCACATGGTTGAGCAGTGCCGGCGTGATCACGTAATCGTGATTCAGCCGGATCTTCCAACTATTCGCGACCTGATCGAAGACGTTGTCGAGGGGGTTCACTTGGGGCGCGCCCCACGCCGGGGCATCTGTCATTCCTCCCGACCAAATAATGCGCGGCCGTTTCTGGTAGGTGAAGCTGCCTTGCAGCTTCTGCGTGTTGGAAATACTGTGGTCGATTTTGACGAGCGGCACCCAGGTGTTGTAGAAGGGCCACGTCGCGGCTGCCTTGCTATTGAAGTTGTTGATGACTCCCGGCAGGGTGGGGCTTGGCATGTATTGTGCCACTACCCGGGCGGCCTGCGAGATTCGGTCGCCGGGAATGACGTTGTTGGTGAACTGCCGCCGGACGAACCCGCCGTTTCCATCGGGCACTGTCGTATTCGGGTCGAATATGGGAATCTGCTGGCCCGCGGCGTTCGTCAGCTTGCTGAAATCGCCTCTCAAAAAATCCTGCGTGGGTATGGTGATGATGTTGCCGCTGGCGCCGTAGCGCGAGAAGAACATGCCCAGGCTGCCGAAGAAGAATGTCTTGTTCCGGCCGTTGTAGACGTGCGGAATCACCACCGGTCCGCCCAAGGTAAATCCCGCTTCGTTCTGCCGGTAGGGGGTTCTCCTTGGCTGAAAGAAGGAGCGCGCGTTGAGCTTGTCATTCCCCAGGTGATCGAAGGCGCTCCCGTGGAGTTCGTTCGAGCCCGATCGGATGGTGACGTTGGTGAACCAGTTCCCGAAGCCGCCGTACTCGGCGTTGAAGGCGTTGGCCACTACGCTCACTTCACCCACCTGCTCCAGGAACGGGCCGTTTTCCGAGAACGCGCCCACCATGATGCGCTCGCTGGCTGGTGCGCCGTCCAAGAACGCTTCTGTTTTGCCGAGCGGCGCGTTGTTCACAGCGGGAGTGAACGTGTTGGTATTGCTAGTGCCCGGCAGGTTATTCAGGAAGCTGGTGATGTCCCGCTTCGTGCCCACCACGATCAGAGGGAGCTCTTGAATGAGTTGCTGCTGGAACCCCGCGGCGTTGTTCATCGTGTTCGTGTCCAGCAGCGGCGCCTCTTCTGTAACCGTGACCGACTCGCTGATTGTTCCGGGCTGCAGCGTCATGTCCACCCGTACATCCATGCGCGGCCGCACCTGAACCGGCTCACGAGTAACGGAACCGAATCCTTGTTTCTGAAATATGAGGCGGTAGTTTGCCGCCGGCAGATTCGGCGCCGTGTACAGACCTTCCATGTTGGTTTCGAGGTCGAGGGCGCTATTGGTATCGATGTTGACCACCTGCACCTTCGCATCGGGAACTGCCAGGCCGCTCGGATCCTTCACAACGCCCTGAATCGTTCCACGATCGATCTGTCCCCAGCCGGCACCAGCTGCGAGGACCAGGATAACGGCGATCCCGATTGATCTCGCTGCGGCTGACCTCCGCAGTTGACGGCACATAGATGACGTTCGCATGCGTTGTTCCTTTTCGTTACAGCCGACTCTTTCGAATTTTTGTTAGGCCTATGGCTGCATCGCCCTCTGAATCGCCGCACTGACGATCGGAGCCATCAGCTTGTAACCTTCCGCGTTGGGGTGCAGGCCGTCGGCGGAATCGGCGTCCTTGAGCCACCCCTTTTCATCCACAAGGGCCGTGAAATAATCCGCATAAATCGCATTCACGCGCGAGGCATAGTCTTTGATCCAGGCATTCAGTTTGAGAATGTCACCCGGCGGGTGGCCTTCGGTCATCTTGATTCGCGGAAACGGAGCGAAGCCCGGGCCTCTGGCCGCAACCTGCGCTTGGGCGCCGCCTCCGCTCTGCTGCCTCAGATACGGGTAGTCACTGACCGGCAGCAGAGAACACAAGATGACCTTGATGCCGTGATGCTGCGCCAACTCGGTCATCGCCATAAGATTCTGTTCGATCATGTCCGCTGTCGATGGGCCCGTGTTATGCGAGACGTCATTGATGCCGGCCAGCACTACCAGCGCGGCGGGCTTGAGATCGATTACGTCCGGATACATGCGAACCAGCATTTGCGGCGTGGTCTGGCCGCTGATTCCGCGATTGACATAAGGCTTGCCGGTGAAGTACTCGTCGAGCTTCCAAAAATCGGTGATCGAGTCCCCCATGAAAACGACCCGCGCGGGATCGGCGGGCTGCTTCTTCAAGGCCTGGTTGGCCTGGTGATAGCGACCCAATTGGTTCCAGTCTTGCAGTTGATCCGCAAGACTCTTGGCGTTGTTAACCAGACAGCAGTTCGATCGGGGAGGATCGAACTCGCCCACCAGTTGCCCGCGGGCGCTGGTCCCGAACAGGCAAACCCCGACAATCGCGGTGTACACGCGTGGACGTACCAAACAGCGCGTCTGAAACCTCGCCATAATATCCTTCCGCCAAAGCTCAACCTGTATTTGCAGGTTTCGATAAATGAAGAGTACAGTTTTTGCAGCTCGGAATATATCTCCTGTGTTTGAGCTTGTCAATGGAAATCTTGTTGCGAAGATAAAACGCTCACCTGTATTATCAGATTGTGCCGAGCGAGATCGTTCTTCCGAAACACGAGCGTGTTCGTCAAACCCTCGCCGATGCAATAGCCTCCGGACAGTATGAGCCGGGGGATCGCCTCCCCAGTGAATCGGAGCTTGTCAAGTCGTTCGGGGCCTCCCGGCCAACCGTCAACCGCGCCTTGCGGGAACTCCAACTGGCAGGCGTAATTGAGAGGCGCGCCGGGTCCGGCAGCTATGTGCGCATGGATGCGGCCGCCCGCGGCTATACCTTCGGCCTTCTAATCCCGGAGTTGGGGCGGACGGAAATCTTTGAGCCGATCTGCCGGGGAATGGTGGAAGCGCAGCATGGAAGCTATCATGTCCTGCTTTGGGCGAGCTCGCTGGGAGATGAGGCGAAGCTGGAACAGCAGGCCGCCCAAGCGTGCCGGCAGCTTGTGGCCAAGAAAGTGTCGGGCATCTTCTTTGCGCCACTGGAGCTGACGGCTCAGAAGGACACCATCAATCGGAGCATCGCTGAGATCTTCGACAGAGCCGGGGTTCCGCTGGTCCTACTCGACCGTGATCTCGTCCCTTACCCGGAGAGAAGCGCGTACGACCTGGTCGGGATTGACAACCGTAGGGCCGGATACACCATCACGTCACACTTGATTCGCTGCGGGTGCCGCCGGGTCGTTTTCCTCGGCCGCCCGGGTTCGGCGCCCACCGTCGATGCCCGCATCGCCGGCTACAGCGAAGCGTTGGCGGCCGACAATCTGGAGCCGCACGCAAGCCGAATCGAGCCGGACGATCAGGCGAAGGTCAAAGAAACCCTAAGCCGCCTGCGCCCGGACGGTTTCGTTTGCGCCAATGATTTTACCGCAGCGAAGCTGTTGAAGACACTCAACGATTTGGGTGTGAGCGTGCCCGATCAAATCCGCATGGCTGGAATCGATGACGTCAAGTACGCCAGTCTGCTGTCAGTCCCGCTTACCACGATTCACCAACCCTGTCCCGAGATGGGGGCCATCGCGATCAGCACCATGATGGAGCGGCTCCGGCACCCGAATTTACCCGCACGCGACATTCTCCTGAACTTCCATATGGTGATCCGCGACTCTTGTGGAGCCCGTAAAAAGGGATTGACAGTCGAATCCTGACGGCTGATACTGCTTGCGGTGACATCCGCATCCAATGGAGACCGGAATCTGTATTTACAGGATGTCCATAATCAGACTTCAATCGTGGTCCTCGGTGAAGTGCTATGGGATGTGTTTCAGCAATCGAGGCGGCTGGGAGGCGCGCCGCTGAATTTTGCGGCTCACGCGAAGCGTTTGGGACATGCGCCTTCCCTGATCAGCGCGGTCGGAGTCGATCCGCTTGGCGAAGAGGCGGCGTCGGCGATCGCGGCACTATGTCTCGACACCACACTTCTGCAAAGAACGTCCCGATTTCCAACCGGGACGGCTCGAGTCCACTTGGGCCCGGGCGATCGCACGCGCTTTGTAATCGAACGCCCCGCTGCATATGACGCGGTTCGCATCTCCGATCGCGAAATCGAGCAGATCAGGCAACGCACGCCCGCTTGGTTTTATTACGGGACACTGTTCTCTTCGAGAGCCGAAGGCGAGGCGGTTTTCCAGAGGCTGTTAGGGGCCATGCCGGCCGCCACCCGCTTATATGATCTGAACCTCCGGCCGGGCTGCCACTCCTGCTCGCTTGTAACGCAACTGCTCGCTGTGGCAAATGTGGTTAAGTTAAACGAGGAAGAGTTGCAAGCGGTGCACGAGTTCACCGGGTTGCCAATCGGTTTCGAGGCGTTTTGCCGCGAGGGTTCCAGGCGATTTGGCTGGAAGGCGGTTTGCGTGACGCTGGGGGCGCGGGGCTGCGCCATGCTTGCCTGCGGAGACTACGTCGAAGCCGACGCGCAGGCGATCGACGTCGTTGATTCCGTAGGCGCCGGAGACGCCTTCACCGCCGCGTTCATGCACGGATTGATCCGCCGGTGGCCCGTCGCCAAGGTGGCCTCGTTCGCAAATCGCGTCGGCGCGGTGGTTGCGAGCCGTCATGGCGCCATCCCGGACTGGACCATTCAAGAGGCGGTTGACCTATGAAGGCGGCGCCGCGTTCCCCCAGGCGTCGGCGGTTTCCGGCCCGCACTGCTGCTTCAATTGGACACTTGTGAGCACCATCGCGACCGGACGAACCAAGGCACCCGCTGTCAATCTTTATCTGCTACGCAGTTCGCTAGTGGCAGCCCTGGGTGGGCTGCTGTTCGGCTTCGATACCGCGGTAATCTCGGGGACTACACGCGCCTTGAGCGAGGCGTTTTCGCTTTCACCAGCCATGTTGGGGGTTACCGTCTCCGCCGCGCTCTGGGGAACGGTTCTCGGTTCGTTGAGTGCCGGGCTCCCTAGCGATCGTTACGGCCGGCGTTCCTGCCTGACCGCATTGGGCGCGCTCTACCTGACGTCGGCTCTGGGCTGTGCCTTAGCTTGGAATTGGCCTGGGTTGCTGGCGTTTCGTGCGATTGGCGGACTGGCAATCGGCGCTTCCTCCGTGGTTGGACCGATGTACATCGCGGAGATTTCGCCCCCGGCAAAACGCGGCCGGTTGGTGGGCTTATTCCAGATGAATGTGGTGGTCGGGATTCTGATCGCTTACCTTTCGAATTATCTGGTGGCGGCCGGCGGCTTCGGCGCCTCGGAATGGCGCTGGAAATTCGGAGTGCTTGCCATCCCCGCCGGGGCTTTCCTGCTTGCCGTATTGGCTGTTCCGGAAAGCCCTCGCTGGCTGGTTTCGGCGGGGCGGCCCGAGGAAGCGCGCGAGGTGCTGCGCCGCGTGGGCGAGCCGAACGCCGATCAAGAATTGCAGAAGATCGCCGAGACGCTGCACCGGGATCGCCAACGCCGCAGCGAACCCTTGTTCCAGATTCGCTACCGGAAACCCGTCCTCCTGGCTGTATCGATCGGCATCTTTAACCAGCTTTCCGGCATCAACGCGATTCTTTATTATCTGAACGACATTTTCGAGCGCGCCGGCTTCAGCAAGGTTTCGAGCGATATGCAGGCGGTTGCGATCGGCTTCACGAATCTCGTGTTTACCTTAATCGCCATGAGCCTGATCGATCGGCTCGGCCGCAAGAAGTTGTTGCTGGCCGGAGCAGTAGGAACCGCCCTGTGTTTGGGCGGGGTAGCCCTGATTTTTGCCACGGGAAGCCATCCTGAGCTGTTGGTGTGGCTGCTGGTGGGATTCATCGCTTCCTTCGCCTTTTCACAGGGCGCCGTGATTTGGGTGTACCTCAGTGAGGTGTTTCCCAATCTCGTTCGCGCCAAGGGTCAGAGCCTGGGCAGTTTCACGCACTGGTTCATGAACGCGGCGATTTCCGCGGTTTTTCCGGTGATGGCCGCTCGTTCCGGCGCGGCACCATTCTTCGGCTTCGCGCTCATGATGGGCGTGCAGTTCTTTGTCGTGCTGGCGACTTATCCGGAAACCAAAGGGGTCAGCCTGGAGGAGATGGAGCATCATATATGAAGACCTCCCCAGTGCCGGTATTCTCGCGCAGACGGGTTGAGTGGATGACCGCCGGCGATCCCTTCCGGCGGCCATGAAGAACCAAGTCCAGCTGATCGCTTACGTGGATCGCCTTTCCGGCGGCCTTCGCGACCTTCAGGCACTCTTGGAGGGGCCATTCGCTGGACTTTTCGGCGGTATTCACCTGTTACCGTTCTTCTGGCCCGTTGATGGCGCCGATGCGGGCTTTGATCCCATCGACCATGGCGAAGTCGATTCGCGGCTGGGGACGTGGGACGATGTGCGTGCTCTCAGCGATCGTACCGAGGTCATGGCCGACTTGATCGTGAATCATATTTCCAGCCGCTCTCCGCAGTTCCTTGATCTCTACGAACGCGGCGGGGCTTCGTCCTATGCGGGGATGTTTTTGACGTTGGGCCGAGTTTTTCCGAATGGCGCGCGCGAATCGGATCTCCTCCGAATCTACCGTCCCCGGCCGGGACTTCCGTTCACCAAAGTGCGTCTCGCCAACGGCACCGAACATCTCTTCTGGACCACCTTCACCTCCGAGCAGATCGATATCGACGTCCGCGACGCGGCAGGGATCGAGTACCTGGGTCGCATTCTGGAGCGGTTTCAGTCCGCCGGAATCCGTTGTATCCGGCTGGATGCCGCCGGATACGCGATTAAGAAGCCCGGCACAAGCTGCTTCATGATTCCGGAGACATTCGAGTTTATTTCCGAGCTGAGGGCGCAGGCTCACGATCTCGGGATTGAGGTGCTCGTCGAAATCCACACTCATTATGAGGAACAGATCGAGATTGCCCGGCAAGTCGACCTGGTGTATGACTTCGCTCTTCCGCCGCTCATCCTGCACACGCTCTACACGGGTAATGCCGGCCCGTTGAAGCACTGGCTCGGAATCAGCCCCCGGAATGCGGTTACCGTGCTGGACACGCACGATGGTATCGGAGTACTGGATGTGGGGCCGAGCCGCAAAGACACGGAAAGCCGCCCCGGCTTGCTGTCTCCGGCGCAAATCTATGACCTCGTCGAAACGATTCACGAGCGAAGCGCCGGTGCGAGCCGGCAAGCGACCGGGGCAGCCGCCAACAACCTTGACCTTTATCAGGTCAATTGCACTTTTTACGATGCTCTCGGCCGCAGCGATCACGAGTACCTGCTGGCCCGCGCCCTTCAATTCTTTGCCCCAGGAATCCCTCAGGTCTATTATGTCGGGCTTTTGGCTGGTTCGAACGATATGGATCTGCTACGCCGCACGGGCGTTGGCCGCGACATCAATCGACATTTCTTCACGCGTGCTGAACTGGAGGAGCGGTTCAAGGCTCCCGTGGTGCGCTCGCTGTTCGATCTGATCCGCTTCCGGAACGTCCACCCCGCCTTCGCCGGTGAGTTTCAACTGCCCAGTTCAGACGACTGCTCCATTGCAATGGAGTGGCGCAAGGATTCAAATTGGGCTCGCCTCGACGTTGACCTCGCGGTTCGAAGGGCTGTCATTTCGTATTCCGGCCACGCCGGTGATCAGACAATCACAATCGCTCCGGGCACTGCGGCAGAGGCGCATCCATGATTCGGCATGCAGTAGAACATCGACAGCAAAGCATGGCAGCCGTCAAGGCACTAACCTTCGCCATGTTCATGATGTTTGCAATGACGACGGATTCGGTCGGACTCATCATCCCCGAGATCATCAAGACCTTTCGCCTGAACATGACCGCGGCGGGGACTTTTCAGTACGCCACTATGGCCGGCATCGCCCTCGCGGGGTTCTTTCTTGGTCACCTTGCGGACACGTTCGGCAGGAAACCCACGATCGTCGTCGGCCTTGCGGTGTTTGCAATCTCCTCGTACTTATTTGCGGTTGGAAATTCATTTGTTTATTTTTCCGCTCTTCTAGCTCTTTCCGGAATCGGTATCGGTGTCTTCAAAACCGGCGCACTCGCGCTGATCGGAGATCTGTCCAAATCGACCAAGCAGCACACCGCGCTCATGAATACCGTGGAGGG
>PSRJ01000156.1 GCA_003175985.1 Terriglobia bacterium | reverse complement strand
AAGGAAATCGCCCGCATGGAAAAGCAGCGCGAAAAGGCCGCGCGCCGTATGCAGCGCAAGCTCGAGCCCAAGCAGCCCAACGAACTCGACATCGATTCTCCTCCGTCCGACTTGAATCCGGCCGAAACCGAACCGGCCACTGGGAACGAGTAATACCTGGAGCTTGCACCGGCTCCCCAGGTGAAGTAGCATAGGCGCGTTTGGATCTGGAAAGGAGAGTTGGTGTGGGATACCGATTTCACGGACCGGTTGCCGGGATGATGCTGGTTGCGTCGGTCCTCGCGCTAACAACCCGGCCAGCCGTCGCGCAAACATCCAAGTTGTCTCCACCGGCCAAGACCTGGGCGCAGCCGAAGACGCCGTGGGGCGATCCGGACTTGCAGGGAACATGGACGAGCGAC
Source organism: Terriglobia bacterium (assembly GCA_003175985.1). Lineage (GTDB taxonomy): Bacteria > Acidobacteriota > Terriglobia > Bryobacterales > Bryobacteraceae > PSRJ01. The sequence continues at coordinate 11,197 of PSRJ01000156.1, read as the reverse complement.
GACTGTATCGGCACGCCCATGAACCGCCCCGCCAAGTTCGGCAACCGGCTGTACTATACCGAGGAAGAACTCGCGGAACGGGAGAAGCAGATCGAAAAGCAGCACGCCAACGATCTGGTGGAAACAGTCGCTTCCGATGCCCGCGTGGGCACTGGCCCGCCCAGCCACTGGGGCGAGCGCGCGCGGCGCCCTTGCCGGCAAACTTCGCTGGTTGTTGATCCGCCGGATGGACAGACGCCGGCGTTGCTTCCCGAGGCCCGGACCAGGTGGTCCGGAGAACCCGCCACAAACAACAATCCCAAGGCCGATTCGTGGGAAGACTTCAGCTATTACATCCGCTGCATCACCCGAGGCGTAGTCGGCTCGATCTACCCGGTGGTCTACGGCAACGGACAAGAGATTGTACAAGCCCCCGGCTACGTAACGATCATGCAGGAAATGGTGCACGAAGCCCGCGTCATTCCGCTGGACGGCCGCCCGCACGCGAGCGCAAACATCCGAAGCTACATGGGCGATGCGCGCGGCCATTGGGAGGGGAACACCCTGGTGGTCGAGACCACGAATTTTCTGGGCAACAAGACTTCTGCGAGCGCCAACGGTTGGGGCACTCCCTTGAGCGATTCTCTGAAATTGGTCGAACGTTACACGCGTACGGGTCCCAACGAGATGCGCTATGAGGTAACGGTGGACGATCCGAAAACATATGCCCAGCCGTTCAAAATCGGATTCCCGCTTACGCAGGAACCGGGCTACCGTAATTTCGAATACGCATGCCACGAAGGCAACTATGCAATGTTCGATTCGCTGAGCGGGGCGCGTGCCCAGGAGCGAAAAGCAGCCGCCGCGGCCCGCGGGAAGTAGCGCGAGATTGCCGTCCCCCCACACGGGCAGGCGGCCTTAGATAAAATAGATGCACCAAAAGCTTCCTCGGGAGGAAGGCAGATGAAAACCCGATGGCACGTGAATGCGGTGGGCGCCATGCTGAGCCCGCTGATTGTCTTGTTCGCGCAAATGGCCGGCGCGGAACCCTCCAATATTGCGTCACAACAACAGGTGACATTTTCAAAAGATGTAGCGCCGATCTTTCAGGCGAAATGCCAGGAATGCCACCAACCGAATTCCATCGCGCCGATGTCGCTCATCACCTACAAAGAGGCGCGGCCCTGGGCGCGTTCCATTAAAGAGCGCGTGCTCACGCGCCAGATGCCGCCGTGGCATATCGACCGCAGCGTGGGCGTGCAGAAGTTCAAGAACGACATGTCCCTGACGGATGCGCAGGTGAACACGATCGTTCGCTGGGTGGACGGAGGAGCGGTGGAGGGCGATTCGAAGGATCTGCCGCCGCCCAAGCCGCTGGTGACCGACAACGAATGGAAGGCCGTGCGCGACGGCTTCGGGCAACCCGACCTCATCATCCGGTCGCCGGAGTTCACCATGCCGGCCGACCATCAAGACGTGTGGTTCCGTCCCATGTCCGATATTCCGATCAATGAGCCGCAGTGGGCCAAGCTGGTCGAGATCCGTCCAACGAATTTGAAGGGACGGAGAATCCTCCACCACTCCATCGCGTACCTGGTGCTGAAGGACGATCCGGACGCGGTCAGCACGGGCACGGCGAATGGGCCCGGCCGCCGCGGCGATGCCGGCGCCGACCTGGTGAACCGGCGCCCGCAACTGATGGAGTGGGCCATCGGAAAGGGCTATGACCTCTTCCGCCCGGGCACGGGAAAGTTGATTTTGCCGGGCGAGAAGATTTCGTGGGATCAGCATATTCATGCCGTCGGCGAAGAGATCACGGCCGGATCCGAAATCGGAGTCTGGTTCTACAAGAAGGGCGAGGAGCCGAAGAAGCGCAGCTATCTGATCGGGTTCACCGGGCTCCGCCAGGCGCAAAGCCTGGATATCCCGCCGAACTCCTTCGCACAGACCGAAGGCTTCACCGTGCTCAAAGAGAACACGTTGATCGAGAACTTCCAGCCGCATTTTCACCTGCGCGGCAAATCGATGCAGGTGGAAGCGATCCTGCCGGACGGAGGCTCCCAAATCGTGAGCTATGTCGGCAACTTCAATTTCAACTGGATGACGAACTACATCTACGCCGACGATGCGGCGCCCGTGTTCCCCAAGGGGACCGTGATTCACGTGACGGCTTGGTATGACAACACCAAGGCCAACAAGAATAATCCGGATCCGGACCAGTGGGTCGGCTACGGCGACCGCACGGTAGACGAGATGGCGCACGCCTGGATGAACGTGGTCTATCTGAACGACGATGAGTACAAGACGTTGCTTGCCGGGCGCAAAGGGAAGGTGACGCAGACGGCGAGCGAATCCAATTTGCAATGAAGGAACTCGCGAGTATTTGCGCCGCCGGTGCGCTTTTCGGCGGCGTATTCCTGTTAGGCCAAACGAGCATCCCTGAGCCGCGAAAGCAGTTCGGCGGCAGCGTCACGGGAGCGTTTGAGGGCTGGTTCCCCAGCGGTAACGACGCCCGCACGTTTCTCATCGGATATTTCAATCGCAACACGCAAGAAGAGCTGGATATTCCGATTGGTCCCAACAACCGGATCGAACCCGGCGGCCCGGACATGGGTCAGCCGACGCATTTCCTCCCTGGCCGCAGGCACGGCGTGTTTGCGATTCCGGTTCCCAAAGACTTTAGCCCGCAGGACAAGTTCACGTGGACCATCTTTGCGAACGGCCAGTACAACAGCATTCCTCTGCGGCTGAACCGCGATTACCTCATCAGCCCGTTCAGCGAAATCGCGGTCAACAATACGCCGCCCGCCATCCGGTTTGAACCGAACGGAGCCGCGGTTCAGGGTCCGGTGGCCATGCTGGCCAACGCCCCGCTCCGCACTACGGCGTTATCTCAACCGCTGGCTTTGACGCTTTGGGTCACCGACGACATGAAGTATACGAGCGGCACAGGTGCGCCACTAACGCGAGACCGTCCCCCCGTGACGCTTCTCTGGTCGAAATACCGGGGACCGGGCGCGGTGAAATTCGAAAAAGCCAGCCCGCCGGCTGAACCTTCGGGACCGGCAGACGAACGCCACGGGTTTAGCGGGAAAGCGACTACGAGCGTTATGTTCAGCGAACCGGGCGATTACGTGTTACACGTCACTGTAAACGATTACTCCGGCGAAGGGGGCGGCGGGTTCCAATGCTGCTGGACGACGAGCCTGGTGAAGGTTTCCGTCACACCGTAACCGGTCGCGGGGACGAGAGGGAGGACAAATGCTGAAGCTCGCGGCGATTCTATTCGGGACGAGCGTTTCTCTCACGGCGCAGTGGCCGAATCACCTAAGCCCCGGCCTGCCGCGAACACCGGACGGCAAGCCCGACCTCTCAGCGCCCGTTCCACGATCCGCGGACGGCAAGCCCGACCTCAGCGGGGTTTGGGCGGTCAGAAATGGAAACGCTCTGTTCCATATCACCGGAGACCTCAAGCCGGAGGAGATCCGGCCGTGGGCAGCGGCCGTCTACAACAAGCGGGAGGAGGATTTTCGCAAGGACACGGACGGAATCGCTTGTCTCCCGCCCGGTCCGAAAGCCGGCATCGGCGTGGGCAACACTCCGATGAAGATCATTCAAACGCCCAACGTCGTGGCGGTCCTGTACGAATACCACACCATCTTCCGTCAGGTTTTCACAGACGGCCGCCCGCTGCCAAAAGATCCGAATCCCACCTGGATGGGCTACTCGATCGGACACTGGGAGGATGACACGCTGGTGGTCACTACCGCGGGTTACAACGACCGGACCACGCTCGATCTTGCAGGGCATCCGCATACGGAAGCATTGCGCGTGACCGAGCGCTACCATCGGCGCGACACCGGCCATCTCGATCTCAAGATAACGTTCGACGATCCGCAGGCATACACCAGACCGTGGACGATTCCGGTTGTGTTCGACCTAATGCCCGACGGAGATCTGATCGAGTATATCTGTGAAAACGAGCGCGATGCGCCACACCTCGTCGGCAAACGCGGAGAAGAGTTTCACGCTTCGGCCGAAGTCTTGGCTCAATACGCCGGCACTTACGAAACAGCCGCGTTCCCCTCCGCGGTTGTGGTCTCTTTAGAAAGCGGCCGCCTGATGATCGATCCCGGCGCGGGAAAGATCCCGCTTACCGCGCACTCGGAAAACAGCTTCACGATGGAGGGGACCGGTGTGGATTTCGTGAAGGATGCAAAAGGCGCGGTCACCGCAATGATCCAGCACTGGACAGAAGGCGACCGGTATTACCCACGCAAGAAGTAAGGAGCCGATCGACTCAGCCGGCCTTCCTCTTCGCTCGCGTTTCCTCGACTTTGCAAACCGAGTAATTTCTTCGTAACATGACGATGCTATCCTGCTGCTACCGAATTCCAAATTCTGTTTTGTCAAGGAGCGAAGATGCGGTTAGGAATCGTGTTTGCGATCGCTACAACGCACCTGCTGGCGCAGATCAACACCGCCAGCTTGACCGGTTTGGTACAGGACCCCAGTCAATCCGCCGTGGCAAACGCCAAGGTGACGATCACACAGAAAGAAACCGGCGTTCAACGGACGGTCATGACCGACCAATCCGGCAGCTATTTCTTTCCGGTGCTCCCCATCGGCGGGTATGACATCACGGTAGAGGTGTCCGGGTTCCAACGTGCGGCGGCCGCCATCACTCTGGAAACCGGACAAAAAGGGCGGCAGGATTTTACGATGGCGGTCGGAGCGCTGGAGACGCAGGTGACGGTGGTGGCGGCGGCGCCGCAGCTTTCGCCGCAAGACGCATCCATCGGCAGCGTAGTAGATGCCAGTACGATTTCCCGTTTCCCGCTACTAGGGAGGAGCTGGGATGATCTGATGGCGGTAGTGCCGGGCATGCAGGGTAACCGCTACAGCGATCAGGGCGGCGGCACCAGCTTCGGGCGCCAAGGCGGATTCAATGTGCACGGCATCCGCTCGCTGCAAAACAATTTCACGCTGGACGGCATCGACAACAATTCCATTTCAGAAAATGTCCAGGAATTGACGACGCAGGTGGTGCGCCCCTCGATCGACGCTATCCAGGAATTCAAAATCACAACCAACCCATACAGCGCCGAGTACGGCAGGAGCCCCGGCGCGGCCATCAGCGTCACCACCAAGACCGGAACCAACGAGTATCACGGACTCGCGTTCGAGTATCTGCGCAACCGGGTGCTCGATGCCAACGATTTCTTCTCGAACCGCGCTGGACTCGTCAAACCCCAGAATATTCAAAACCAGTTCGGCGGCAACCTGGGCGGGCCGATCAAAAAGGAAAAACTCTTCGCGTTTTTCGATTACGAAGGCACGCGCATCCGGCGCGGCGTTTCGCGCGTCACTACAGTGCCGCTGGCGAACGAACGCGCCGGAAACTTTACGACCGCGGCATCCGGCGCCGCACGAGTGAGCTATCCGGCCATCTACGACCCAGCTACCGGGCAACCCTTCGCGAACAATTCGATTCCGTCGGACCGGATCGATCCGGTCGCGCAAAAGCTCCTCGCGCTGTTCCCTCAACCGACAGACGCAACGAGACAGACAAATAACTTCACGCGCAATGCCGGGCTGCTGGACGACACCAACCGCTACACGATGCGCGCCGATTGGGCAGCCACGGATCACGACACGGTTTTCGTTCGTTACAGCTTCTCCATGCGCGACCGGTTCATTCCGGGCAATTTCGGCGGCATCGCGGATGGAACCTCATCTTCCGCGCTCGGCCGCCAGAATCTCGCGGCCCATGCCGTAGCTTTGGGCTGGACGCGCGTCCTCACGGCCACGCTGCTCAACGAATTCCGCGCGGGATTTCTGCGCGACAATTCCTTCGCGGCGCAGGACCCATTCGGCCTGAACCACGCCGCCGATTATGTGCCCGGCGTGCCGGCGAATCCCGCGGTGGATGGCGGCGTGCCGCGCACCACCTTCACCGGCTTTGACAGCTTCGTGGGCTCGCCGGATTTCCTCCCCAAGTTCCAGGTACCGAAACAATGGCAGTTCGTGGATAACATCAGCCTGACGCGCGGCCGGCACGCAATCAAGTTCGGCGCCGACATTCGCATGCCGCTGCGAAACAACTATATGGACGTACCCGCGACGCGCGGACAACTCAACTTCGACCGCATCTTCACCTGCCAGCGGAGCGGGTCGGGATGCGTGGCCGGCACAGGGCTCTCGTATGCCGATGGCCTTCTCGGTTACGTGCAGCAAGCCGCCTTGACGAATGTGTATTTCGTCGACCAGCGCCTGCAGATGTGGGCCTTGTTCGCGCAGGACGATTTTAAGATCAGCCGGCGATTAACCATGAACCTCGGCCTGCGTTACGATTTCTCCTCGCCGGCCATCGAAGGAAAAAACCATTTGGCGAATTTCAGTCCTGCGGGCTCCGGTTCTCTGGTCCTCGCAGTAAACGGTTCCCTCAAAGACCGCGCCCTGGTAAATATCGACCGGAACAATGTGGCGCCCCGGATTGGACTGGCTTATCAACTGACCAGCAAGACGGTGGTGCGCGCGGGCTACGGAGTTTTCTACTCATTGTTCGACCGCATCGGCAGCGAAGATCAGTTGGCGCTCAATCCTCCGTATCTTGTGAACAACAACATTTCGCTGGGCGCCACGGCAGCGGCTCCGCTATTCCTGCTGCGGAACGGCTTCCCCGCCAACTATCTTGATCCGAACGCGCCGGGGCTGTTGAGCCGGGTTCGCGTTCGCGCCGCCAACCCCGATGCGCCGCAAGCTTACACGCAGCAATGGAGCTTCGGCATGCAGCGGCTGCTGCCCGGGAACTGGTTCCTGGAAGCCAATTATGTTGGAACCAAGACCACGCATTTGAACACGCTTCGCAATTTCAACCAGCCGCTGAGCGTGAACGGCGTCGTGAATCCGGGCCTGCTACCATATCCGAATTTCGGACAGATCGAATACCGCGATCCGCTGGGAAACTCGATCTATGATGGCCTCGATGTGATTTTGGAGCGGCGCTTGGCAGCCGGCCTTACGTTGCGCGCGGCCTACACGTGGTCCAAGTCCATCGATAATACCGGCGAACATCTGGCCACGACGCAGAGCTTCAGCCAGAACGGAAGAGATTTCCATAGCTGGCGCGGGCCGAGCGATTTCGATGTGCCGCAGCGTTTCGTGCTCAGCTATGTCTACGAACTGCCGTTTCCCAAAGGCAAAGGCGCTGCGAGCTACGTGCTGGGTGGCTGGCGTCTCGTGGGCGGATTAGCTTTCGCCAGTGGCCGGCCGTTCACTCCCACAGCCAACTCCAACAACTCGTCCATCGACCGCGGCCTGCAATCGGGTCTGCCGAACGCCATCGGCGCCCCCTTCGTGCCGGAGAATATCGATTGCTGGTATTATTCCTCGCGGAATGCGAACTGCCGCAGACTGTTTCCCAATGCCACCGATTTCCTGACCATCCCCGCGGCCGGCGTCTTCGGCAGCGTGGGGCGGAACAGTCTGCGAGCGCAGGGTACAAGAATTGCAGACATCGCTCTTCACAAGGACTTCCCGTTCGGCGAGAAGCGCGCGCTGCAGTTCCGGTGGGAGATGTACAACGTGGCGAACACGACTCACTTCGGTTATCCAAACCGGGATGCCTCGGGTGGATCGGGCGCTTCGGTCACGCAACTGGCAATCGACCCGCGTCTGATGCAAGCGGCCCTGAGGCTGAACTTTTGAGCGGGAACATGTGACATGCGTGCCTTCGCGCTATTTCTGGCCGGTGTTGCGGCGCTCGGCGCGCAGACTCCATCGCTGGAATTTCTCAACCACGGGCGGCCGGTCCTCGACGCTCACAACTGTTATCCGTACGAAGGGCAGTGGACCGATCGTTTGGACCGGGCGCTTCGCTTAGGGTTTCCAGTCGCCATTGAGCAGGACTTGACCTGGCATATCGACCGAGCCACGGGCGAGGGCAGGGTTGTCGTTTCCCATACGGACAAAACGGCCGGCAATGAACCCACATTGCGCGATCACTTCTTCGAGCACGTGCGGCCGATCGTGGAAGCGGCACTCCGGGAGAACAACCGATCGCGGTGGCCGCTCATTGTTTTGCACTTCGATTTCAAGAGCGAGGAGCCGCCTCTGCTGCGCGCCGTTTGGGACTTACTCGGAACCTATCAGGATTGGATCACTACGGCGGTCAAGACGTCAGACAGCAGCCAACTTTCACCGCTCGACGCGAGACCCATTCTCGTGCTGACCGAGGATTCCGATCGGCAGGAGAAAGTGTTCTATCAGGATGTGCCGGCCGGGTCGAAATTGCGCATTTTCGGTTCGGCGCACACGGAGGGACTGCGTGACCGCAGCGGGGATGAGCGGGCCCACTTCGCGGCTACTGCTTCGCCGGCCACGCTGCTTTCGGCGCCTGCTACGAACTACCGGCGGTGGTGGAACAATTCGTGGGCGCTCGTCGAAGAAGGCGGGCAGCGCAAAGCAGGCGAGTGGACAGGGGCCAGGAATGCTCGTGTGCGGGAATTGGCAGCTCACGCACACCGGCTCGGTTACTGGATCCGGTTTTATACGCTGGATGGCTTCCTGCCGGGCGAGAATCGCGGCTGGGACGAAGGATACAATTTCGGTTCGCGCGCAGCCGTGGAACAACGGTGGAAGGCCGCGCTCGATGCCGGAGTAGATTTGATTGCGACGGATCAGTACGAGGAACTGGGCCAATTGTTCGCCAAGCGCCCGAAAGACACTGCGGCCGAAAGATAGCGTTGAGCGCGGAGTGAGCGTTGCGGGCGGCCGGGCTTCTGGGTTCACCCCAGCGGACTTATCGCCGTGCGTTGCGGCCGCCCAGTGGTTTGAGCCGTATCTACGATGATCTAGGTCCGCTGGATGGCGGGCATATCGTTGCCGTTTCGATACCTGGCTCGCTGATATCCCATGGGACGGCAATGCGAGCTATCCGTTCACCACAGGGTGTGATAGGAGATCTCCCAAATTCTCCCCGCCGGCCCCATCCAATGGTGGCAGCCGCACGGGCTTTAACGCCCCTACGGGAAGTTCATTACCACCGCAAATGCAACGCCTGGTGCGCACCAAGAAAACCGTCGGAGTCTGCCGTGGCCGCAAGACTCTTTTCGGTTACAAAGATAGCAGGCGGGCGGAGGGCGGACCGGGCGATTCGGGCGTCAAGGTATTGAGAGGATTGAGAAAGAAAAACCGGAGGGAGGCGTGAACGAGCGAATCAATCGAGCGCGCTACAGCGTTGGAATGGTACCGCTCTCGGTGTCGACTTCGTCGTGGCAACGCAAGCATCGCCTCGATTCAAGGAAGGTCTCCCGATCTTCGAAGGTAATCGCCTTCCCGCAACGGAAACATTTCCAGTTCTCGGCTTTGGCCTTCGCTTCGAAGTCTTCCCTGGTTTCCGGTGCCATGTTTCCTCCTGCCTTGCTCACGTCTGGCAGCCTGCCGCATCTTGCCGGCTTGCCAACGCGCCCGCCACGCTCGCCAGCAGTTGCGCGGGCGTGAAGGGTTTGTTCAGACAGACGGCGCCGGAGAGTTCGTCCGCAAATTCGTCGGCAAACCCGCTGATGAAGAGCGCCGGCACGCCCGGCAGTCTCCGGTGCATGCGGGCCGCGAGGGTAAGACCCGTCATTCCGGGCATGACAATGTCTGTCAGCAGGAGGCCGGGGCGTATGTCCTGTAGAAGCGTAAGCGCCTGCGCGCCGTTCTCGGCAGCCACAACGGTGTAGCCGCCGCGCTCCAAAATAGTCCGCGCCAACTGGCGGACCTCGGCATCGTCGTCAACCAGAAGAATGAGGCCCCCCTGACGCGCATGCAGCGGCTCAGGCTCGGGGTCGATCACATCCGGCCCCGGTTCGGGTGGCTCGCGCACAGGCGCAGGAGGTTGGGGCGGGTCCGGATCGGGTGGCGGCGGTTCGGGGTCTCGCGGCGGCGGTCGCATTGGATGCACCAGCAACCACGGCACGCTTCCGCCCAGAGTTCAATTTCGTACGGCTACGGCATACGGGAAGCCGCGTACGCGACGAGATCGATCATATCCTCGATTTCCAGCTTCTCGACCAGCGGCGCCATTATCTGGCTCTTGCGCGTACCCTGGTGGATGTCCCAGAGCTGCCGCATGAGATAGCTTGTGGTGCGGCCGGCGATTCCGGGAACGTTGCCTCTCCCGAGAAGGTCTTGGCCATGGCAGGTAATGCACGCCTTCGTCTTATCGCCGCCGGTCTTAGCCAGCGCTTCGCCTCTCGCAATGCTGCCGGCCGGCACATAGGCAATGAAGCCCGAGCGAGGGTCGCGCATCACGTCAGTGCGTTCCGGGTTCTCCGGAACCTCGATGATCCGCTGTCCGAGCGGAATCGGAGCCGCTCCGGCGATGGGCAGAAACAGCCCGTTGGTCGTGCTCCGCACGGCAGGCGCCGTCTCGGTTTCCACCACCCGCACCCAGGGACGCCACTTCATCGAAGCGAAATAGTTCGCCGCGGCCTTGGCCTCTTCGTCCGTGAGCAAACGGGCGATCTGCGCCATCTCATTCGTGTTGGCTTTTCGCGGATCCGCGCTGCGGCGCGCGCCAGTCGTGAACGCGGTGAGTTGCTGCAGGAAATACGCCGCCGGCAGCCCTGCTACGCTGCCGTTTTCCATTTTTCCCTGCCCGTTCGGGAAATGGCATAGCGCGCAGGCGCGAACACCGGCGGCCGGCTTACCCTTCGCGACGATCTCCGGCATCGGCGGGTGGTCACCGGGATACCAGTCCGCCGGGCCATAATCGAAATAGGCCTCGTTGCGCGTATACCTGGCGGCCGCGCCGGGCAATTCGCGTTTCACTCCATCTTCCGGCACGGGCGCGGGCACGTACGCGCAGTCCGGATACGGCTTCGCCGCCGGTGGGCAAGGCGGGCCCACCGTATCGCCCGGCGATAGTGGTTTCAGATAGCCGTAGGCCCAATCCGGCGCGGTCCGCTTCGTATCTGCCCCGGGAAGCAGACACACTGCCGCAAGCGCACTCATCGGCGGAATCAGAATACGGGTGACTCGCTTCTTTCGTCGTTGGCTCATGTGGTGCGATTATAGCCGAGTGTTGCCCTGTTAGAAACGCCTTCAGTAAGCTGGGGATTCCGGCGAAGCTGAACGCTAGTTCCGGAGGGAAGCCCAACGGCATTCCGGGATGATCCCGAACACCATCGGAGCGTAGCGACGCTGGCATCTCGATTGTGCAAGAAGTGTT
>PSRJ01000111.1 GCA_003175985.1 Terriglobia bacterium | reverse complement strand
TCGCGCAACGAGAAGTGGTGATGCATGGTTTCAATGAGGTGCAGTATGAAGCCTAATCCTTACGCCCAGGCCAATCCGGGGCCAGCACCAAGCACCCGAGAAAAGCTTGCCAAATCGGGACGGAAGCGCGTCGAAATCGACTCGACAGATCTGTTCCACCTGGCGCTTTTGGGATGCGACGACCAGGAAATCGTGATTACTTTTCTGTTTCGCGAGACACGATCACGAGACGCAAGCGGGCGAAGCAACTCCTCCGGTTTACGTGGCGATGGGAAGGGCGCGAAAAGGAGGTGGCGGAGGAGGAATGCGAACCGGTGGTCTACTTGCGAAACCACAAACTCCGGTCGTCCGATTGAATCTCGATTTCGCCGCTGTTGCCCTTGTCACCCGCGAACTGGCAGTTCTCAAAAGGAAAGGTTTCCACTTTGGGCACGAAGATTTGCGTATTCCCACCGTGGCGAAAATGTCCCCGTGCATCTGGGAAGTTGTCGGCCACTGTTCCAATGATTGCGGTTGTGCCTGCCGGGATCTTGGCCACGGCCAGGTGGTTGAGGAGGTTGTCGGGCGGGGTTGCCAGTCCACTCGCATCCGACCAGGACCCGGCTGACTCTTGACCGGCCCGAGGTTGGCCAGTCTCAGGATCAGTCCGCCAAAGGCAACAGAAGAAGTAACGCCCGACGGGTTGTGAGCCCCCACCATACATCTCAGCAAGGTTGTCGGTTCTTGGAAGGTAACCACCTGGGTCACTAGAGTCGAATCGAAGGACTCCGTCACCGCCTGGTAATCGGCTACCTGCATGGTGTCCTTCAAGTATTCTTGAAGCTTCTTGTGATTGAGCTTCTTGGATTCCACGGACCGATTTCATCCAGGACGCTAAGCCGACGGATGACGGATGACACCGAATTCGACGAATCGACTGCTCGTGCCCAGCAGGAGTGCGGCATCAGAGTCTTTGAGGGGTTTATGGAGAATTTCGAAACCCTTCTTGTCCAGCGCCAGCGTAAAGTCTTGCTGTCTCATTGCCTCCTCAAGCCGATTGACGGCCTGCCTTCTGTCCCATGTTTCGCCGCCAGGGAAAAAAGCCGCATGTAAGCGCTCTTCGGTGGCTCGGTCCAAATGTCTTCTGCCGGCGACCTCTTCAATTGCTGGCCGCAGGTGGGCCCGAACTTCCTTCAGCCGGAGTTCCTGCCCCCAAATTGAAGGTGCGAGAACACGGACTGACAGGAGGCCGGCGAACATCTTGAGTCGTGGAGCGATTGCGGGAGACATACATATCCTCCTCTTCTGGCGAGAATGGTCGCTTTCCCTTTCTGCCCGGGGAACCGGACCCTACAACGTTAGTGGAAATGCTCATGTGAGCCGCATAAATAAAGGGCCGGCCGGAATATTTGCTTCGTTTGCAGGCTGCTGGTTGGCGCAGCGATGGGCTCTCCGCGCTGGCCAGGGCGCGGAATAGAAACAACAGCGAGCAGGCGCGCAACAGCGAATGCTGCGGCGAAGGGGTCCGCGACTCACCCTGGTCTTCCCGGTAAACGAACACGGTGCTTCCGACCACCACCTGATCGCCTGGCTCGAGGGGATGCTCGGCGGTGCGCATGCCGTTGACATAGCTGCCCGTGCCGCTGCGCCGGTCGAGCAGGCGGTAGCGCTCTCCGGCGCGTTTCACCACACAGTGCTCCCAGGCCACGCCCGGCTCGTCCAGGCGGATGGTCGCATTCGGATCGCGGCCAATGCGCACCTCCGCGCCCAGGGAAAAGCATTCTCCCAGGCGCGGCCCGTTCACTACTAGCAGCTCTCCCTCCATGGGCCGCCAGTTTAGCAAGCCTGGAACAGCAACGTGAACCGGGGAGTAGGCGGGCGGTTAACAATGCTTCAGTTGCCCGTGCCATCAAGTCGACACTCCGTGCCGGCGTCAGTCTGATGTCATTCAGGCCGCTCAATCCATCGAGTGCTTGACGATCCAGTCCTCCGAATTGCCTCACACCCAAAATGTATATTCGCGGAGCCATCGACAGACTGCCGGGCTCTGCTCGCAGTCCGGTTCAGCGAGGCACGCGGCAGTTACAGCGTGACGTCGTGGGTCACTGTCGCCGCACCTTTTCGCCCTGGAACAGAGCTATGGTGTCAGGCCATGGCCAAGAAACTAGTTCCGTTCCAGCAAACCGAAACGGCGGCGCACGACCAGATCGTGGTGCAGCGTCCGCCTGTGATTGTCAACCTATTAGGACGCCGATACGACTTCCGCGTAACGGCCACGGCCCGGCCCGTACCACCGCAGAAAGCGTCAGTGACCGTGCTCCCACCACTTCCAGCTCCCTCGGTCAAGGCGCCGAATTCACTCCCGAAGAAGTCGAGGGCCAAACGTCATGGCAATCGAGACTAAATTCCTTCGCCTCTCAAAACCAGTGCTACTCGGCGACCGCATCGATGGTTGGCGGGTGTGCTGGCTGGGAGGTTGGGACCGTGGCAAAGTGCTATTCGTGGTGATGGTGGAGCGAACTGTACCCCAACACCATGGGGGGCGCAAGCGAATTCGCAAGTAGAGCGTGAAACAAGAGAAGGCCCATCGCGACGGTCGCCGGGACGGGCCTTCGTGCGAATCTGGCGCGAGGCGTTAGGCGCGCACCTTGTAAACCCGCACTCCGTCTGCGCGCAGGCCGGACTTCAGCTTCAGGCCCATCTTCTTGCGCAGTGCTCCACTTAAAAATCCGCGCAGACTGTGCTGCTGCCAGCCCGTCGCTTTCATCAGTTCGCCCAGCGTGGCGGATTGCGGGCGCTGTAGCAAGGCCAAAATCTTGGCCTTTTTCGTCCCTTCGCGTGTGGCCGGCTGGGGCGTTTGTGTGCCTGCTTTCCTGCCACTGGCCTTCCGTGCCGACCGTCCCTTCTTCGTCGCCACGTCGGGCCTGTTTGGCGCAACCGTAGCCTTTTTCCGGGCCTCCGCCTGCCGGCGCGGCTGACGTCTGGGGAACTACTGGCTGCCGCCGGTCCGGCTTCAGCCTTCGCCGGCTCACTAGTGGTGGCGTCCCCAGTGGACCTGGCGGCTTTTAGATCCGCGGTCAGGCGCGGTGCGTGGACCTGTTCGGCCCGGTTGGGAGTCTCCCGGGGATGGCTCTTTCGCCCTCCTACCACATACAGTGCAGAGGATTTGGTGAACATCGTTTTCATCGTCCGTTCTCCTATGACGGTCGTTACCGTCGGTGACATTCATCCCTCCAATTCCACCCACTTGCAAGTCATTTCCACAGCAATTCTGCAAAAATCTACGAGGTGAAATTCCAGGGGCCTGCCTCCCTGCCTCTGTCGTCACGCTTTTGGAACTTGCTTGTGTGCCCGAGTCGAGCGTTCATGGAGACGTGTTCCAACGCAGAGACGGAGCCGGGGATATGGATGAAGCCGTGTATCGGGAAATCGAACAATTGCAGAGAATGTCAGTAGGAGAGTTACGAGAGCGCTACCAAGAAGTGTTCGGCGAGACGGTCGCAACCAAGCACAAGCAGCATCTCGTACGCCGGATCGCCTGGCGGTTACAGGTCTTAGCACAAGGAGATCTATCCGAGCGAGCCCGCCAGCGGGCCCTGGCCATCGCTAATGATCCTGACCTCAAGGTGCAGGTACCGGCCAATTGGTTCGCCAGCCCGCACACCGATCGTAGACGCGGATCGAAGGATCGGCGGTTGCCAGTGATCGGCACGGTATTGAGACGAATTTATCGCGAGCAAACCCTCATCGTCAGGGTGCTTCGAGACGGGTTCGAATATCAGGGCCGGCGCTATGCTTCCCTGAGTGCCATTGCGCGCGAGGCCACGGGCACACGCTGGAATGGTCTGTTGTTCTTTGGCCTGACCAAGCGCGGAAGGGGAATCAAACGTGCTGCCCAGTGATTCCCTCACCAAGACTGCCACAGGCCCGATACGCTGCGCCATCTATACGCGCAAGTCCACCGAGGAAGGGCTGTCTCAGGATTTCAACTCCCTCGATGCGCAGCGAGAATGCGCCGAAGCCTATATCCAGAGCCAGCGCCAGCAAGGCTGGGTCGTGCTCCCCACACGTTATGATGATGGCGGCTTTACCGGCGCCACGCTCGACCGCCCCGCCCTCCAGCAACTGCTGGCCGATATCGAGGCCGGAAAGATCGACTGCGTCGTGATATATAAGGTGGATCGTCTCAGTCGCTCCCTGTTCGACTTCGCCCGCCTGATGCAAATCTTCGATCGCTACCAGGTGAGCTTCGTGTCTGTCACCCAGCAGTTCAACAGCAGCACGCCCATGGGTCGATTGACGCTGAACATCCTCCTGAGTTTCGCTCAGTTCGAAAGGGAACTGATCAGCGAACGCACACGGGACAAGATCTCGGCGGCGCGGCGCAAGGGCAAGTGGATGGGCGGAAACCTCGTGTTGGGATATGACCCGGACCCGAACCAAACGCGATTGATCGTGAACGAGGCCGAAGCCCAGCAGGTGCGAGAGATCTTCGCACTGTTTGTCCGTCACCGGTCGCTGGTCCTCACTTTAGAGGAAATGGACAAGCGTGGCTGGCACATGAAGAGCTGGACCACGCGCCAAGGTGAACACCATGCCGGCAAGCCCTTTGACCGTCACTCGCTGCAGCGCCTGCTGTCCAACGCGATTTATCTGGGCGAGGTGAAGCACAAAGGGAAAACTTACCCTGGGGAGCAGTCCGCCATTGTGGATCGGAAGCTGTGGAGGAGGGCCAATGAGCTGCTTGGGGAACAACGCTCTGGAACCGATGGCCGGGGGCGGCAGCGCCAAGGGGCCCTGCTACAGGACCTGCTGGTGTGCGCTGCCTGCGGACAACGGATCGTACCCGGGTTCACCACCAAGCGGGGAAGGAGGTATCCCTACTACATTTGCCTGACGGCGCAGAAGCGGGGAGCCAAGGTTTGTCCCGGTCGGTTGGTGAGTGCCCAGTGGCTGGAGGAGGCCGTCGTGGAAGGTCTGTATCAGGCAGGTTCACGCCAAGGAGAGGAGCTTCGAAACATCCTTACGATGGAGCACACGGTGTGGCAGGGGTTGGAGCGGGAGCAACAACGCCAGATCTTGGTCCAGGTGATCGAGAGAATCAGTTATGACCGGCGGCTGCAACAGGGAAGACTGCGATTGCGGCCGGAGATGGTGAGTGAGGGAGTCGAGGAAATCCTGTTTCGTGCGGGGAAGAAATCGCTGGTACAACAACTCTCACCGGAGCGCGTCGCGCGGGCGTCGCGGCCAGAGGTCCCAGCGCGGCTACCACGGATTACGAAACTGATGGCCTTGGCGGTGCGGATGGAAGGCTTGTTGCGCGACGGCACGGTGAAGAATCATGTGGAGCTGGCTCGCCTGGGAAGCGTTTCCCGTTCCCGGATTACTCAGATCCTGAATCTGCGTAACCTGGCGCCGGTGCTGCAGGAGAGGCTGCTGTCGTTGTCGGCCGGCGAGGCCGCCCATCCTGTTAACGAACGCACCCTGAGGCGCATCAGCGGATGGGCCGACTGGCGGCAGCAAATCACCCAGTTCGAGGAGTTGACCATCGGGCGCGTTCCCGGCCCTAAGAGGTAGACCTCAGCGGCCCTGCCAAGCCCCGTGCCGGATGGCTCATTCACCTGCCTCGTCCTTTTTCTCCCAAGTACGACGCTGGCGGTAGCGGCGCCCCGCCTCCTTGGTTTCCTCGGACGGCCCGGGATTGAGGCATCGGGGCGGAAACGTTCACCCCCACGCGGAAGGGAAGGGGTGTGTTAACCGCCGCCAGGTTAACGCTCGCACCGAATCGGACACCGAGGTACGGAAATCGTATGACGCCCGAAAACAAAGGCCGCGCGGGCATCAGCACAACAATAGTAAGCCTCGACTGGGGCCAAACCGCGTCAACCAGATGTTGGCGGGCGTGTTAACCGGTTTAACCGCGTGTGTTCACCAACTGGCACAAAGTTCGAGAGCGGCCGGGGAGCCAAACACTTTGCCGGAAACTCTCCGCGGTATTTGGTCAACCAGCGTTTGACCCATTCTTCGGGAATTGGGGGAATTCTGCGGCCGTGAGAGTCTCCTGAATCGGCCTCAGTGCAGTCTAACGCTTCGCCGCCGCCGCTCGCAGAACGGCTTCTGGCTCTTCCCATCGGGCCGTCTGGGCAGATCTCAATACGGCCTCGATTACTGCCATATTCCGCAGCGAATCTTCGAGTGGGA
>PSRJ01000319.1 GCA_003175985.1 Terriglobia bacterium | reverse complement strand
CCGCCAATAGCGCTCCTGGCGCACGCGGCCACTCGCGTCGTAAGTAAGCCATGAAGCGGCCGGCAGCTTCCGAATAGCCTGATACGCGCTCCAAGGGTCGGGAATGTAATTGAATTGGAAGTAAAGCCGCAGCGCCTCGCGATCAGGCTCCAGGGGAACGCCGGCCTGTTGCAGGCTGGAGATCTCGCTGGCGAAAAAGAGGCCTTCCGGCAGCGCGGCATAATACAGCGGCTTCTTGCCGAAGCGGTCGCGCGCCAGGAAGAGTTGGCGGCGCGGCGCATCCCAGATGGCATAAGCAAACATGCCGCGCAAGCGCGCCACGCCCGCGGGCCCTTCCTGCTCGTAGACATGGACCAGGATTTCGGTATCGCTGTTGGTGCGGAAGCGGTGGCCGCGCGATTCTAAGTCCGCGCGCAATTCCTGGTAATTGTAGATTTCGCCGTTGAAGACAACCCAGACGGATTCCTCTTCGTTGGCGATCGGCTGGTGCCCGCCGCCGAGATCGATGATGCTCAGCCGGCGCATCCCCAGGGCGCAGCCGCGGTCGATGTAGAAACCTTCGTCGTCGGGCCCGCGATGGCGGATGCGATCGCACATGGCCCGCACGCGTGCGAGTTCGGCTGGTCCTTCAAGCAGCACGTAACCGGCGATCCCACACATAGTGGCGTTATCCCGACTGTAGCATTGCGCCGGGAAGGGGACTGTACGGAATGGCCCGGCGGACTCGGGGATGGCCGCGCCATCCTCTGTTGTGCGGCCCCTCACTTCCGCGCGAACATCTCCATCAGTACGCGAGAGACTTCCTTTGCCGTTTTCGGGCTCATGGCGCCCAATTTACGAATCAGGCGCTGCCGATCGATGGCACGCATCTGGTCAAGAGCAATTTGCCCACGCTTACCCTGGAAACCCACGCCGACCCGCGTGGGATAGGGGCGGAAAGCGGTGGTCATCGGGGCGACGATGATCGTTCGCAGATGCCGGTTCAGCTCGTCAGGTGAGATCACCAGACAAGGACGCGTCTTCTGAATCTCGGATCCCACCACCGGGTCCAAAGATACCAGCCAAATCTCGTCCAAGCACGGCTGTGCGTTTACCACTGCCACTCTTTTGTATCGAAATCATTCGCAGGCAAAACCTCAAGGGGCAGTTCATCACCTGCGGCGCTCCCGGCAGCCTGGAAGGCCTCGCTCCAACCTTCCCGCGGCGCGCGATCGGGCGCGATTACAATACAATCGTTCGCCACTCGCAGGTCAACAGTATCCCCGAAACCACACTGCTCGATTAGCGGCTTCGGTATCCGAACACCGCGTGAATTACCGATACGCACCAGTTCGACTCTCATACCACGGTAATTACATTGTATCAACATCCCGCGGGCGCGTGTGTCAAGCGGAAGGAGACTGTCCGGAATGGCCCGGCGGACTCATTTACTCGGCATCTCATCGCCCGCGCGGGGATGTCCCCCTCCGCGCCGCCTCATGATCCTGTCGAACGCCTTGAAATCCGCCCGCGCCCTTCGATCCTCGAAGAATCGTGCCGTTTCGAGGGCCGAAACCTTTTCCGCCACCGCAGTAGCCACGAACTGGTTAATACTCGTTCCATCCTGCCGGCTTAGCCGCTCGACCGCCTCTTTCAGCGATCGTGGCAACCGCAAAGGATAGGTTTTGGTTTCCGTCATTTCTTGATCCTCGCAATCACTTCCCGCGGCAGCAGAACTTCCACGCCAAATCCTGCAGCCTGCGCCCTTATTTCAACTCCTTCTGCAGCAAGTTCCCTAACCGCGCGCCGGCTAAAGCAACGCGCTGCGCGGCCAGGTCTTGGGCGGCGGTCCGATACATGGGTGTGATGGTGAACGGTCCGCCGCCAATCCCAACAGGTGGAACATAGACGCTGCTTTTGGCCGCCTGGAAGCTCTCATCGATCCATGTGGTCTGGCTGGTGATGTTGACCAGGGCGAGATTTGGCGCCGGCAGCGTTCCAGCCAGCGCGATAACAGAGGCGGAATCGTTGGCGGTTCCCAGTACATCGTCCCAGAACCCGTGCAGCTTATCTTTGCAAGGGTCGGCGCACAGCCGGACGGCGTTACCCCCGGCGTCGCCATGTGGCTGGGTCTTGGTGAAACGGGTGGCCGCGTGCAGCGGCTGATGCACATCCCCAACCAGGTGCAGAATCCAGACCAGATCGTAAGACTTCAGCGGGTCCGCGGCATTCGATGCCAGCACCTGGCGGAATACCCCGATTTGCGTCCCGGCGTTGGGCGCGGGAAGTGGAGTCAGCGTTGTGCCGTCGGGAGAAAAAGGGTTGTCCACAAAGTGCCAATACCGGTGTTGGAGTTTGTCGGCATAGCCGATATTCCTGGAAGTCTTGGGCCCGCCAGGGTTGTCTCCGTCGTTCTGGTAACGGGAATCTTGCTTGATTTGATCGGGCCAGGTAGCGGCCATCATGAAAATAATGCGCGAGGAGTCCGCGGCCGATGTCCCAGCGGGAACAGCCGCCAGCCATTGCTTGTAATACGGGTTCAACTTCAGAAGCGTATCGATGCGCGCGCGCACGGGATCAGAAAGCTGTTGATAAGCGAGATAAGCCACTGTCATGTGGCCTTCGTTATCCCACGCATGCAGGGCAGGCAAGAAGACCGTGAGGAGGGCAGCGAGGGCGCACCAGCGCCGGCAGAGCGGCATCGTCGGACACCTCCGTGTCTATTCTAAGGTGATTTATCTTCGGCTCAACGTTTCCCGGACAAAGCCGTTTACCATAGGAACTTCCGGTGCGCAGCCCCGCAGAGATCGCTTTCCGGCTTCGGCAAGAGCTCGCCAATTTGTATCTTTGGAAGTTTCCGCCGTCATTGGCACGCATGCCGGGCTACCCAGACTGCCGGACCCGGACGCCGCGATCGGCCGTCTCCGCGGCACGCCGTTTGCGCGGGAAGTAGTGATACGCGCTCCAGGGGTCGGGAATGTAATTGAACTGGAAGTAGAGCCGCAGCGCCTCGCGATCACGCTCCAAGGAAACGCCGGCCTGGTTTAGCCAACCCATCAGTCCTGCAATCTCTCGCAAGCTCCCACTTGCACGCTCACCGTCAGTCAGCGCACCCGGCTCATATGAGTGCGACCACTTTCCTCATCTCGTGCTCATCGCGCGCGAGTCCGGTTCCCCGCTTTGGATCACAACCGCCGATACAGCAACACTGGACGCGGCCGCATCGCGGGAATTTCCACCTGCAACTGTTGAATCTGCTTCGGCATGACGCTTGCGTCAAGGTGCAGGACGTATGGATTTCGCATGACCTCCGAGAGCTCCTTTATTGTCTCGACCAGCCCCTTCTGGTCGGAAATGACGACCGAAGCCCCTCCAGTGCTTTTCGCGAACTCCACCAGCTCAAACCGATCCGGTGGAATAACTCCCGGATTTTCGCGACGGTCTGGACTGATCAGTATGAGGAAGACCGGGACCGGCGTCGCTCCGAATGCGACTTCGGCATCACCTAGTCTATATAGACTCTGATTGTCTTCTCCATCCGACAACACGATGAGTGCGCGATCCGGGTACTGCGCCTTTCGCATTTCATTAAGTCCAAGATAAATGCCGTCGATCAGCGCCGTCCTCCCTTTTGCTGTTACGTTCGTACCGGCACGGATGCTGGAAAGACTGTGCGTAAAACTGTGCTGGACGGATGCGCCGTCGTTCGCATGCACCAGGAAGTACTCGTCCTGCGGCCCGGAAGCACTCAAAATGAGATCGATGCCTATGGTCGCCAACCTCAACTCGTTCGTCTCGATGGCCATGCTCCCGCTCGTATCCAGGATGAGACCGACGGACACCGGGATCCTCCGGTGGGTGAGGGAGCAGATCGTCTGGGGGGCGTGATTTGCGTGTATAGAGAATTGGCTTGCTTGCAATGCTTCCAGGAATTTCCCCTTCGGCGTCAGAGCCAGAACCCTTATTTCCGTTTGGGAGATCCGTGGTTCGTTCAGACACTCCGCACAGCATTGCAGCAGAATGACGAACGGAAACACAGTCAGAGCCGCCAAGCGGTGAACCATGCTCGCCAGCGTAACTCTCTGCGAGGGCAAAGTCTATTAGTCTACGAAACCCGAGTGCCGCGATTCCCCCGCTACCCACTCCAGTTTGAGGCTCCGCTCCGCAGTGGCGACGGAGCGTAGTTCGGGGTCGCCAGTGACCAATGCCGCGTTTTGGTTCATTGCAGTCACTGCGGCAAATGCATCTGCATACGATACGGGATATTTCGCTTTGAGCCTGACCGCGTCGAGAATCAGTTCGTCTGTCGCTGAGACCGTGCCTACGCGGGAGCGTAAATTTTGCAGCACACGCTCGGCATAGGCTCGATTTCTCGCCTTGGCGCATAAGTAGAACACCTCACCCACATTGAGGATGTTCATCAGCAACTTGCCTTCTTTGCGGTCCGCAGCTTCCAAAAGATCTCGGACCCGCGCAGCCGCCGGCTGCTCTCCCTTTAGCCAGGCCATAACGGCCCAGGAATCCAGCACCATCGTTTTCACGGATCAGCGGCTCCGGCGTTGGTCCTTCCGCAATTCCGCTTGCCGTTCCCGCTCCATGAGGGCCCGAACGTCCACCCCGGCCAGCGAGCCTTCGAGTGAATCCAACGGGTCTTTGGCGGCGCGCCGCAAGCCATTGGCCCAGGATTCGAGGGCCTGGTGTACCGCATCCTGAAGGCTGACGCCGCGGCTGGCGGAAATGCTCTTGTAGCGCCGCAGGTCGGATTCCGGCAGCCGCACAGAGAGCACCTTTAGCTTGCTTGCTGGCATGCTTTCATGCTAGCAGATTGCGTCTGTTTTACCATAGGAACTTCCGGTGCGCAGCCCCGCAGAGATCGCTTTCCGGCTTCGGCAAGAGCTCGCCAACCTGTATCTTTGGAAGTTTCCGCCGTCATTGGCACGCATGCCGGGGCTACCCAGACTGCAGGACCCGGACGCCGCGATCGCCCGTCTCCGCGGCACGCCGTTTGCGCGGGAAGTAGTCCGGCTGGCCGATGAGATCGCCGCTCATCGCTTTCCGATTTTCGGGGGCGTGCTCGATACCGGACCGGAGATCTGTTGGCGCCGCGATTACGCTCACGGCATTGAAACCGGCACACCCTATTTCCGCCGAATTCCCTATCTCGATTTCGGCCGCGTGGGCGATCACAAATATGTCTGGGAATTGAACCGGCACCAGCACTTCGTCCTCCTCGCACAGGCTTTTCGGTTCACGGGCGAACGCGGCTACCTGGAGGAAGCGCTACGGCAATTCGAAAGCTGGCTTGCGGCAAATCCCTTCCTGCGCGGCATCAACTGGACCAGCGCCCTCGAAGCCGCCTTTCGCGCTCTCTCCTGGGTCTGGCTCGATCACCTGTGTGGAACGGCCATGCCCGAAGCATTCCGCCGCCGCCTGCTCAACGCTCTCTACCAGCATGGCCGCTTTCTGGAAGAGAATCTTTCGATTTACTTTTCGCCGAACACTCACCTGCTGGGCGAAGCGGTAGCCTTGCACACGTTCGGCGTCGTTTACCCGGATCTGCCACGCAGCGCACGCTGGCAGGCCCGCGGCCATGAATTAGTGGAAGAGCAGATGGAGCGCCAGGTCCGCGACGATGGCACGCATTTTGAGCAATCCACTTACTATCACGTCTATGCACTTGACCTCTTCCTGTGGCACGATCTGCTGGCCGATACCTCCCCGTCCTACCGAAAGAAACTGTCCCGGATGGCAGAGTATCTGAACGCGGTGCTCGGCCCCGCGGGGCGAATCCCGTTCATTGGAGATGACGATGGCGGCCGTGTCTTCCATCCTTATGGAGACCGGGACGCCTTTGGACGCGCTACGCTGGCGACTTGCGGCGTGCGCTTCCAAAAACCTGCGTGGATTCGCAGCACCGGCGATTTAGCGGAGCAGGCCGCATGGTGGATCGCGCCGGAGACGCTGGACGCGATTCCCACCTCACGCGACACTCCTTCGTCGCGGCTGTTTCCACAGGCCGGCGTGGCGACCCTCGCCTCCGGTGATGTGCAGATCGTCATCAAGGCGGGAGGGTTTGGCGTATCCACCGCCGGCCACAGCCACTCCGATGCCCTCAGTTTCACCTGCCGGCGCGGTGATGCGGAGATCCTGATCGATCCCGGCACGTTTACGTATCTCGCCGACCCGGAGTGGCGAAATCTCTTCCGATGTTCGGGAGCGCACAATACAATTCGGATCGATGGGAAAGATCA
>PSRJ01000238.1 GCA_003175985.1 Terriglobia bacterium | reverse complement strand
CGCCTTTCGACGTGGTGGAAACAACCATCGCACAGGTGCACGAGGCGATGAAAGCCGGTCGGCTGACCTGCCGCGAACTGGTCAGCACCTACCTGAAGCGCATCGAGGCTTACGATAAGAACGGCCCGGCCATCAACTCAATCGTGGTTGTGAATCAGGAAGTGCATAAGCAGGCCGACGATCTGGATCGCCTCTTCGCGCAATCGGGACTGACCGGACCGCTACACTGCGTGCCTGTAATCGTGAAGGACAACTTCGAGACGCAAGGCTTGCAGACCACCGACGGCGCGCTCGCCTTCGCGGGATATCTTGCGGAGAAGGACGCCTTCCAGGTGAGGCGCATTAAGGAGGCGGGCGGATTGGTGCTGGCGAAGTCGAATATGGCCGAGTGGGCATTCAGTCCCTATGAAACGGTGAATTCGATCCTACCGGGCTACACGAAGAATCCTTACGCATTGG
This sequence comes from Terriglobia bacterium, assembly GCA_003175985.1. Taxonomy (GTDB): domain Bacteria; phylum Acidobacteriota; class Terriglobia; order Bryobacterales; family Bryobacteraceae; genus PSRJ01. Next base: position 9,842 of record PSRJ01000238.1, on the reverse strand, counting down.
ACCGCGTGACGGCGGGATCGAGCGGTGGGACGGCCGCGGCAGTGGCCGCCAATCTTGGGCTGGTAGGGTTGGGCAGCGACACCGGAAACTCAATCCGCGGCCCGTCCTCGCACCAGGCGCTGGTAGGTATCCGCTCGACGATGGGCCTTACCAGCCGAGCCGGCATATTCCCATTGAGCCTGCTGGCCGACATCGCCGGCCCGATGGCGCGGACCGTAGAGGACGCGGTGAAGGTGTTCCAGGTGATCGTGGGCACCGATCCTGACGATCCGGTGACGGCGGCTGCCTCGGAGCACCTTCCTCAGGACTATGTTTCGGCGCTCGATCGGGATGGACTACGGGGCGTGGTAATCGGAGTACTGCGCCAAGCCTATGAACGACCCACGACGGACCCGGAGATCGTGCGGGTGTTTCAAGCGGCACTGGAGGATATGAAGCGCGCCGGTGCAACCATCGTCGATCCGGCCGATGTGGAAGGGCTGGACAGCATCCAGCGGCCCCGAGGAAATGGTCCGTGCATGGGCTTCAAATACGATCTGGACCGCTTCCTAAAGGCGCGCGGAGAGAGGGTTCCCATGAAAGACTTAGCCCAGATCGTCAAATCCGGGAAATTTCATCCGAATAACCAGCGCCGCCTGGAGACGGCCGAGAACGGGCCCGAAGACGGGCCCGACTCAGCGGCCTGCGAAGCGGATGCAAACTACCGCGGGCAGGTGCGGGCGGCGGTACTGAAGACGATGGACAACCTAAAGCTGGATGCGTTCGTTTACCCGACGTGGAGCAATCCACCAAGGCTGATTGGCGATCTGAACACACCACACGGCGATAACAGCCAGTTCTACTCACCCACAACCGGATTTCCAGCGATCAACGTGCCCATGGGATACACGCGAGGTGGCGCACTGCCGGCGGGGATGACGATTTACGGCCGGGCCTGGTCGGAGTCCAAGCTGCTCAAAATCGCTTATGCCTACGAGCAGACCACACATCACCGGCGCGCGCCGGCCCCCACACCCCCACTACGCTGAGGTTTTGTACGGAATGCCGACGATCCATTCGGAGCTTGGAAGAGGCACTTCGAACGATAACGCGCTGTGTCGGACTTTGGCCAGCGGCGGCCCTCGGTTGTCGCTATCGTTTGCCGATCCCGCTACCGGTGGCTTACCTTTCGGAGGTGATCGCTAGCCGCTCAGCCCCAACAACCGCACCGCATTCTCCTTGAGGATGAGCGGCCGCACCTCGTCGCGAATCGCGATCTTTTCGAAATCGGCCAACCACCGGTCAGGCTTGATGAGGGGATAGTCCGAGCCGAAGAGCACCTTGCTCTTTAGCAGCGTGTTCGCGTACTGGATGAGATTCGGCGGAAAGTATTTCGGGGACCAGCCGGAGAGATCGATGTAGACCTGCGGTTTGTGCAGGCAGATCGAAATGGCTTCATCCTGCCACGGAAACGACGGGTGCGCGAGCACGATCGGCATATCGGGAAAATCCACAGCCACGTCGTCGATGTCCATCGGATTGCCGTACTTCAGGCGCACGCCCCCGCCTCCGGGCATGCCCGTGCCGATGCCGCTGTGTCCCGTGTGGAAGATCACCGGGAGCCGGGCCTGGTTGATCACCTCGTAGAAGGGATAGGCGGCCCGGTCATTGGCGTGAAACTGCTGCAACGGCGGATGGAGCTTGAAACCGCGCACGCCGGCGGCAACCAGGCGCCGCGCTTCCCGCACGGCCTCGGAGCCGCGCAGCGGATCGACGCTCGCGAATGCCAGCATGATGTCCGCATTTTGGGCAGCCAGGGCAGCCACTTCGTCGTTGGGGACCTGCGGACGCCCTGTAAGCCGCTCATCGACCGAAAACACGACGCAGCCGATCTTGCGCGAACGGTAATACTCCACCAGCTCCGTGGGGCCGGAGCGCGATCCGGTTTCGCCAAAGTACTTGCGCGCCGCCTCATCGGCTGCATTCCCGGTATTCGATTCGATGTGAACGTGAGTGTCGATGGCTACGAGGTTCTGAAGGTCCATGAGAAGACACTATTATAAGAAGAACGACCGGCAAGGCCATGCGAAAAATTGGAATTCTGCATCCGGGCCAGATGGGAGCGGCGGTAGCCCTGACGGCCAAAAACAGCGGGCACGAGGTGTATTGGGCTTCGGAAGGCAGAAGCGCCGAGACGAGCGAACGTGCCCGGAAGACCGGCCTGCAGGATGCGGGCACGACCGCACGGATGTCCGAAATCTGCGACACGATCGTCGGCGTCTGTCCTCCGGAGTTCGCCGAACGAATGGCTGACGAGATCGGCGCCCTGAGCTATCGCGGCCTGTACGTCGATCTCAACGCGGTTTCGCCGGAGCGCGTCCGCCGCATTGCCGGGCTCGTGACGGCGAACGGGGCGGGATTTGTAGATGGCTGCATTATCGGCCAGCCGCCGGCCGGCCGCGGAGAGACGTGGATTTACCTATGCGGAGAGCGGGCAGTAGACGCGGCCGGCTGCTTCACGGAAGGGCCGCTGGAAGCCGAAGTGATCGAGGGCGGCATCGGGCAGGCGTCCGCCCTGAAGATGTGCTTCTCCGCTCATGCCAAGGGAATGGCTGCGCTCCGGGCCGCCGTGCTGGGCGCGGCCCACCAGTTGGGCGTGCTGGAGGATCTCGAACGCCAGTGGTCCCGTTCCGGCCCGCCGATGGCGCAGGCGGTGAAATCGATCGAGATCACCGCTCCCAAGGCGTGGCGCTTCATCGCCGAGATGCAGGAAATCGTCGAGACGTTCGAGTCCGTAGGAATGCCGGGCGACTTCCATCGCGGCGCAGCCGAAATCTATCGCCGGCTGGCGCCGTTCAAGGGCACAGAGAAGCCCGATCTGGCGGACGCACTACTGCGGCTTACGCTCGACGTGTCCCCCGAATTGATAGCGCATCGCGGAAAGTAGCTTATTGGCGAAATCGCCTTCGCCGCGCGACGTGAAACGCTCATAGAGAGCCGCGGTGAGCACGGGCGCCGGCGCCGATTCTTCGATCGCGGCCATAATCGTCCAACGCCCTTCCCCGGAATCGGAAACGTGACCCGAAAACTTCGCGAGATCGGGCGCTTCCAGCAACGCGGAGGCGGTTAGATCCAGCAGCCAGGAAGCGATCACGCTGCCGCGCCGCCATACTTCGGCGATGTCGGCCAGGTTGAGATCGTACTGGTAGTGGCTCGGCTCTCGAAGGGGCGTGGTTTCGGCATCCACGGCGTGCTCCCGCTTTCCCACATTCGCGTGCTTGAGGATGTTGAGGCCTTCGGCGAAAGCGGCCATCAGCCCATATTCGATGCCGTTGTGCACCATTTTGACGAAGTGGCCGGCGCCCGAAGGACCGCAGTAGAGGTAGCCATCTTCGGCGGTGCCCGAGGCTTTTTCGCGGCCGGGCGTGCGCGCGAGGCTGCCGCGGCCGGGCGCCAGCGTCCGGAAAATCGGATCGAGGCGCTGAAAGACCTCGCGAGAGCCGCCGATCATCTGGCAGTAGCCCCGCTCGAGCCCCCAAATCCCTCCGCTAACTCCCACATCCATGTAGGAGATTCCGCGCGGCTCAAGCTCGCGGGCACGGCGGATATCGTCGATGTAGTAGGAATTGCCGCCGTCGATCAGAATATCACCGGCTTGCATATGGGGCACTACTTCGCCGATAAGCGCATCGACGGCGGCGGCAGGCACCATCAGCCACGCCGCGCGCGGAGGCGTCAAGAGCCCGACAAATTCTTCGAGCGAAGCGGAGCCGGATGCACCGTTATCGACGAGTTCTTTCACCGCGCCGCGGTTCTGGTCGAAAACGACGCACTGATGGCCCGCCGCCAGCAGGCGCTTTACGATATTGGCGCCCATGCGCCCCAAGCCGATCATTCCCAGTTGCATGGAGTTATTTTAGCGGCCGGGGGGCGCAAGACCTAACGCACTTCGAAAACGCCAAAGTACAACCCGAACTCGCGCGGGTCCGGAGGAGCGTGGAAAGTGCGATCCACCGTCACGGCAACCTGCATTTTGGGCGCGCCCACAAGGGCATCGGGGAGTGGAAACGATAACTCGAAGCTTTCCTCGCCCGAAGCGATTCGCGCCGGGGACAGCGCGATTCCGTTGACGGAGACCGCCACCGTGACCGCTCCGTTGCGCAGCAGTTCGGGGCTGGTGCCTCCCCGCAGCCACAACCGTTCGCCGCGACGCTCCGGGGCGGCCATCGCCAAAGTGGCTCTCTGCGGCATCCAGCGGTGATCTTCATCGACCCGATACCATTCCGGTCCCAGCAGGTACGCGTTCAACGGGATGGCCGCATCCACCCGCGACGGCGCCTTCCGCTCGCGGGGAATGGCCGCGTATAGCGAAGTGACATTGCGCAAACGCGGCCCGCGCGCGTCATAGACCACGAGATCGCCGCGATCCAGCGCATCATGTGTCACGTTCTCGGGCAGGACGTAACGGCGAACATCTCCGGATTCGGGGCGAGCCTCGATCCGCTCCTCGCTGCCGGGAGTGAGATAGACGTTCTCCGCGCCCACCAGGCGAAACGGCTGGTAGGGAAACGTGTTCCAGAACAGGTCCGTATCTACGCCATCTAGCAGGATCGTCTTGCGTGGATACAGCTCGTGCGCCCGGGCTACTCCTTCGACCACCCCGCGGGCGCGCACGGTCAGGTTGTAGTTCCACTTGCTGCCCGCGATGCCCTCGGGCAAGCCCATTACCGCATAGCTCAGGGCGGCCAGCACGGCCAGGAGTTTCGCGCCCCAGCCGGAGCGCCAGGCTTCTACCAGCCCCCAGGCCCCCAACCAGCACAGGCCGATCACGGGAAGGAAGACGTAATACTCCGTCATATGGTCGCGCAGGGGGAGCACCGGGGCGATCGCCGCGACAAACCAGAGCAGGCAAAACAGGGCGGCGCGCTCGCTTCGGCGCAGTTTCCGCGCGAGGAAGAGCGCCAGGCTGAGCGTCACGATTCCGATCCCCAGCGGCAGCACCCAGCCCGGCCAGCGAAACGGCGTCCAGGTGTATGTGGGTCCGACCGACCAGCTCCAGTAGGCCGCCAGCGTTCCCAGGATTTCCGGGGTGAAATGCATAGCGTACGCGCCGGTCTTAGGATTGGGGGCGGCCATGAGATGCCCTACGACATACACGAGAGAAACCGCGAACAAGGGCAGCGTGCGCGACAGATATTTGCGCGCGCAGAGGAACGTGTAGCCCGCGGCCAGCAGCGGGTAGACCAGGTTGATTTCCAGGGCGCCGAAACCCGCCAGGAATACGACCCACTGCCAGACGTAATCGCGCCGCCGGCCGGTCTCGATATACCGCAGCAGAAAATGAAACGCGAGAAGCAGGCAAAACCCGCATAGGACCTGGTTATAGGTGCACGCCCATCCGAGCGGCTCCACCAGGGACCCGTTGATCACCCACAATACCGCGGCCCAGAATCCGGCCGCCGCGACTCCCGTCAGCCGCGTTCCGATTGAAGCTACCAGCGCCAGGTTTACAAACTGCGTTCCGAAGATCAGGACGTGCAGGGGAGCCGCGTGCAATCCGAAGAGACGATATGAAAGTGGAAATAGCCCGGTCTCGCTCCAGGGACGGATGGTGCCTTGCGCCGCGGGCGTGAACAGGAGCCGCAACAGATCGCCGGCGCTGTGTACATCCAGTCCCGCGCCCAGCCACGCAAAATCGTCGGCGCGGAACCAGGCGCGAAACCCACGCCAATACAGCACCAGGCAAAGCAGCGAAGGAAAGATCCAATAGCCCGCTGTGCGCAGCGCCCGCGCGGGCGCTGCCGGGGCTGAGTTCATTTTGCGTCCAGGCCGACGGCGGCGACGATCACCCCGAGCTCGCGCGCATCGGCGGTGCCGGGCGGCAGTGACTTATCGGTCTGGAAATCGATACGCACCGCCTCACTCGTCAGGAGGTTGGGAGCCACGTCGCGCGTATAGGTGTATTGTCCCGGCTGTGTGTAAGTTTCGGGAGGCAGCATCACGCCGCCGATCGTGGCCGTAAGCGCAATGGTTTTGAGCTTGGCGATGGTCGCATCGGGAACGGTCAATTGCAGGTTCAGTGTCGCTCCTCTCTGCGCTCCACCCGCCGGAGGGCGCAGGACCACGGAAAAACGCTGCGCCGTCCAGCGCCAGGCGTTTTGCTCAATGGCATAAAACCCGTTGACCAGTTGCGTATCGGATTTCGGGTCGCCGGTATGGACGGTGGAGGCCAGACGCGGTCCCTCCTCATCGGTCTGCTCCACCTTGACGGTTTCCTTGCGCTTGCACCCTGCGAGCGCGAGCATCGGGATCAACAGGAGCGCGGCAGATTGCCGCTTCGAGAATGTGTGTATCATCAGTCTCCGATTCTCTCTACTTGCACCAGGCAACTGTAGAAGGTGGGGCCGCCGCCGGCGTCGGTCAGGCGTTCGGATGTGAGCGCGTTCACATTGCGTCTATCGGGCGCCCGTTTTGCCCAGCGCACCGAGGGCGCGCATACCACCCCCTCCGACACCGTGTCATCCACCTGCGCCATGAGGATACAGGAGCCCCGGTCATTGTGGATCCGCACCTGGTCCGAGGTACGGACGCCCAGTCTCCGGGCGTCGCCTACATTGAGGTGCAGACGCGCCGTCTGCCGGTCCACGGAATCGCGATGGCCGAAAGTGGAATTCATGCTGTCGTGGCTTTTCGGCGAGATCAGCTCGAACGGGTATTTTGCCCGCAGGCTGCTTTCCCCGAATCGCGACTCCACGGGCGGCGTGTAGTCGAGTGATTCCGCATCGAAGTGGCACTTGCCGTCCGAATTCCCGAATCCGCCCGCGGCGAAAGGCTGGAACGGCTCGGGAATGCGCAGGCGGACGAATCGATTCCGATCGAGCTCTTCCAGGGTGATTCCTTTGATGAAGGGATGCTGCGTATCCAGCAGCGTACGGATCATGTCGTCTTCCGATTCGCGGAAACAGGCGTCGGCGAACCCCATACGCTCCGCCAGCAGCCGGAAGATCTCGACATTCGATTTCGTTTCACCAGGAGGCGGCAATGCGGGACGCGCGAGTTGCAGGTAATAATGCCCGTATGCAAAGTAAACGTCGGTGTGCTCCAGGAATGTGGTGACCGGCAGGAGGATATCGGCATAATCCGCTGTATCCGTCTGGAACTGTTCCAGCACCACGGTGAACAGGTCGGGGCGGCGCAAACCCGAGAGGACGGCATTCTGGTTGGGCGCGATCGCCACGGGATTCGAGTTGTAAACCACAATGGCGCGGACGGGCGGATTGCGAAGCTCGGTGAGCGCCGTACCCAGCTCCGTCATGTTGACCACTCGCGCGGAGCGGTCCAAGGCCTTCTGTTGAAGGTCGGGGCGCGACAGCCCGGCGCGGTTCACATGAAATGCCTGGGAAGTGGAAAGCTGCAGGCCCCCGCCGATATCCTTCCAGGAGCCGGTGAGCACCGGCAGCAGCGCAATCGCGCGGACGGCCATAGCGCCGCGTTCGCTGCGCTGCACGCCATAATTCAGCCGGATTACGGCGGGCCGGGTGGTGGCATATTCCCGCGCGAGGCTGACGATTTCTTCCGCGGCGATCCCGGTGAGCTCCGCCGCGCGTTGGGGCGTCCAGTGCCGCACTCGTTCCCGCAAGCCGTCGAAGCCCTCGGTGTAGCGTGCGACGTAATCCGCGTCATACAGCTGCTCGCCGAGGATGACGTGCATCATCGCGAGCGCCAGCGCTGTGTCGCTTCCGGGATTAATGGAGAAATGCTTGTCGGAGGCCGCTCCGGTGCGGTTGCGGTGCGGATCGATGGTATAGAGCCTGGCGCCGTTGCGCCGCGCCTCCATGATGAACGGCCACAAGTGGATATTTGTGGCCAGAACATTCGCGCCCCAGGCCAGGATCAAGGCGGCATTCCGGAACTGCTCGGGCTCCGTCCCATAGCGCACGCCGAGCGCCTTATTCAGGCCCGCCGCGCCGGCGGTGGAGCAGATGGTCTGATCGAGCTGCGACGCTCCCAGCCGGTGAAAGAACCTGAGATCCATTCCTCCGCTGTTCAGGAACCCCATGCTGCCTTTGTAGCTGTAGGGCAGGATGGCTTCCGGGCCCAGTTCGGCGGCGATGGATTTCAACCGGCCGGCAACGGTATCGAGCGCCTCATCCCAGGAAATGCGTTCGAACCGTCCTTCGCCCTTAGCGCCAGTGCGCCGCTGCGGATACAGCAATCTTCCCGGCGAATACTCCCGTTCCAGGTATTGCGCCACTTTTCCGCAGAGGAAACCGCGCGTCACCGGGTGATCCGGGTTGCCGCGCAGCTTAACGCCCCGGCCGTCCTCGATGGTCACCAGCAATGAGCAACAGTCCGGGCAATCCAGCGCGCACACCGAGTGCCGGGTTTCGGTCATTGAAGACGATTATATCGCCAGCGGCCAGGACGGCACCCGAGCGCGGCCGCGTGGATTCGGACAGTTTAGTTGCTGACAGCCGCAAGCGCGGGGGCGGCCACCGCGGCTTTGGCATCCACCGGCCGAGACCGGAAGGTCCGGATGTAGTTCTGCCGCGGGAATTGGAACATACTCATGCTGTGCGCTTTGGCATCTTGGAGCGCGCGCTCGTTGTCCCAGTTGTCGTGGTCGATGTGGTAGGCGGCAATCACCGCACCCGTGCGGTCGGCGCCGCGCCGGCAGTGTACGAAGACGGGCCCGGTGCTGGAGTCTTCCAGAATGGCCAGGATCTTGCTAATCTCGGCCTCTGTGGGCGGAGTGAGCCCGGTCATTGGTACGTTTACGTACTTCATTCCGGCGGCGGTAACGGCCTGCTCTTCGGCATGGGCGCGCTCATCGGCTTCCCGAAGGTCGATGATCGTCTTCACCCCCAGCTTGGCGAGATACTGAAAGCCCTCACCGGTGGGCTGGGCGCCACGGTAAACGTGCTGGTCAACCTTGTCAAAGTTTTTGATTCCAGGCCCGGACCCGGCGAATGCCGGGAGGCTGAGGAGGAGGAAGGCAAAGGGGATACGGCTAGCGAATGACATTCAGAATTAGGTCCCTAGTAATTAGTTTAGCTAGAAAGGAAACGTCATATGGTCAGACGTGGTACAGGAAATCCCGGTTTCCTTTCATGGGTTGTCCTTCTCAATCATCGCCACAATTTCCGCTCCGATCGCCAGCGACGCGGTAGCCGCGGGGCTGGGCGCATTCAACACGTGGAGGGCGTTGGGCCGCGCGATGAGGCTGAAGTCCTGGATCAGCTCCCCTTCCGGGGCGATGGCCTGGGCGCGCACGCCGGAGCCGCCGGTTGCGAGATCCGCAGGCTGGATTTCGGGGACCAGCCGCTGTAAGGAGCGGCAGAACAGCTCACGACTGAAGGAACGGCGCAGCTCGAACCAGGCGATGGAAGGGTAGCGCCGCAGGAAGCGCCAGAATCCGCCATAGGAGAGGGCATCCCATAGGTCCCGTAGATTGATGTCGGTTTTGGAATACCCTTCCCGCGCGAATGCCAATACGGCGTTTGGCCCGGCCTCGATGCCCCCTCGGATCAGCCTGGTCAAGTGGACACCCAGGAAGGGAAAGCGCGGGTCCGGCACGGGGTAGATGAGATTCCGCACCAGATGCTGGCGGTCAGGCCGGAGCTTGTAGTATTCACCGCGGAACGGCAGGATGCGCATCTCGCGGCGCTCTCCGGCCATCACCGCCGCGCGATCCGAGTGCAGCCCCGCGCAGGTGATGAGGAAGTCGCCTTCCACTTCCCCCTGAGTGGTAACCGCGGTCCAACCGGAGCCGGTGCGCTTCAGTTGCTGCACACGCGCGTTTGTGAGAATCTTCGCGCCGCGATCCGCCAGCCGGGCGGCAAGGGTGGCGCACACGCGCGGAT
>PSRJ01000214.1 GCA_003175985.1 Terriglobia bacterium | reverse complement strand
GCAGGCTCCTTCGTATACGCGCTCGCCGATTATGCTTATTTCAATGTGTACGGTGGAACCGAAGAGGATTACCCCAACCCGCCCGATTCCTGGGGGCGATGGTTCCCGTAAGGTTGACGTCTCCCATAAGCCGGCCCGACAGGATTGTGGACCAGTTCAGTCCGGTAACTGCGTGTTTCGGCCAGAGGCCCCGTCTTCCCCTGGAGAGCCTCCCAAACACTCTGTCGGCGCTATCATGAGCATCATGATGGGCCGAAATGTCCTCTATCTGAATACGGCAATACCTGGAATGAACTTGCGAAACAGCTTAGCCATTCTCATATTTGGCCTATCGTGTCTATCATGCTGCTCTGGGCGGTCGCTGCGCGAACGTGCCGACCGTGGGGATGCCAAGGCGCAACTCAAACTCGGCGAGATGTACCGCGATGGAGAGGGCGTTCCACAGGATTCCAAAGAAGCTGCTAAGTGGTACCGTATGGCCGCCGACCAGGGCGACGCCCGTGCACAGTACAGCCTCGGCCTCGCATACGAGAAGGGCAAAGGCGTTACGCAAGACGGGGCCGAAGCGGTCCGCTGGTACCACAAGGCTGCCGAGAACGGGAACACCGAGGCTCAGTTCAGCCTCGGGGTCTTTTATTCCGTTGGCGCTAATGGATTGCCGGAAGATGAGGGCGAGGCAGCCCGGTGGTACCGTAAGGCTGCTGAGCAGGGGTACCCTACCGCGCAGTGCTCCCTAGGCAGCAAGTACTTCCTTGGCAGAGGGGTGCCGCAAGATTACGCCGAGGCAGCCCGATGGTATCGTAAGGCTGCTGATCAAGGTGAAACTGACGCGCAGTACTTCCTCGGTGAAATGTACGAAGAGGGCCGAGCGGTAGCGCAAAACTACGTGCAAGCCCACATGTGGTACAACCTTGCGGCCTCACGCGCTATTGGCGATAACCACAAGAGAGATGTCAGAAGTCGCGAGTCAGTCGCTGACAAAATGACTCCTGCACAGATCGCTGAGGCGCAGCGCCTAGCGACCGATTGGAGACCAAAGAGCGGAAAACAGCAATAGGTCGTATCACGACCATCCGAAGTCTTGGGGATGTTCTGGGGAGCTACAATTGGCATCGGGACGGTGATCTGGACCAGTTCTGTCCGGTATCGGCATATCGTGCCGATATCGGAAAAAATAGCGACTTCATTTCACCCCTACTGGCGGCCTGTCTGCTGGACACCTGTTACTGAGTCAGGCGATGCCCGCGCCGGAGGAGTTGTACAAGTGGTAGCTTGAACCTCTCTATCATCTCCTGGGTCTCATAGCTCTCGACTCCCGCCATGAAGGACCGCGCTACGGCAAGAGCAAACGAAGGACCCTCATTGGCGCCGATCACCGCGTGACGTGGCGAATTACCAGTCCCAAGGCTTTCCAAAAATGCGCTGTCATTTTCATTCGAACACTCGGCTAGAAAAATCGTAAACTGCTGCACATCGTTACGCGGGTGATGCTCAGGGCGCAGCTTGCCGCTGATTGTTGCCGCTCCCTTAACGCATTGAAGTACGTTTCTGAGCCGTTCTTGCTGGTCGGGTGTTTCGGGTGCGAACCAAGCTTCTGCAATCTCAGTGGCTACCCGGACAGAATCAGCCCGATATCGATCTGCCGCGAGAATGCTTCTGGATTCGACAGCCAGCGCTTTCAAGTCATACGATGGCTGATATGGCTCGAAACCCCAGCCGATAAAACCCAAGCCGGCATCCGTGCTCACTTCGTCGTAGCCCCAGTGCGATCGAATGTTTCGTTGCTCCGGTGAGCGGGCTAAGAACCCGGACATAAGTTCTGCTGTTTTCGGCATCGCCAAGCCACCCACTTCATCGAGCAGACCGTGTGCATCCACGGCAGTTCGATCAGCGGAATGACAAACCAGGCTCAGAGTGATTAAAGGATCTCGGTAATCGACTCTGCTAGCTCTCGCCAACGGCGACGGCATGTTCGCCAGATTTCGTTTCGTGCCGAGTGTCGAAGTAAAGTCATTCGGGGCCCTCACCAAATGTTTGCGTCGTGGGACGAAGGAGGAGAACCAGCTCCATCGCCTGCTGCCGGCGCAACTTCTCGTCCCGAATTTCCTCATAGGCAAAGTGAGTAGCTCTTCGCCTGGGATTGCTATAGACGCCAAGCATGCGGGTCAGTTCATCACGTATGTTGGCGGCGTGCCAGACGTGCAGCAGTTCGCTGCTGTGATACAGCAGGTAAACTCCGGCGCCGGACGGCGCCGCCCAAATATCGGCCGGATAGAGGAGGCGCGACGAGCCGACGACGGACCTCCTTTCAGTAACCCACCGAGAACTACCCAACGTCGAGGCAGCCAGCGACGGTAACTGCGGCCAACCCGCATCAACCAAGCAAGAGCGATGGCGAACCAGCACCCCGTGCCCATGTAAGTACTTCTCAGTCTACGTCAATTGCGGAGCAACGGGAAGCCGCCTCTTCACAGCAAGTTCATGCACGAAGACACCCCGGTCGAAAGGGAGGGAAAATACCAGCGTGTGAGAAGAATTGTCACGACGGTTTTGGCGGAATTCCGCGGCCTCTGTAGCCTGCAGTTTCACCTGATGCGGGCGGGCCAGAGGTATGCGCTTGATCGGGAGCGGTGTGTCCAAATCCTAGCTGAGGCTGGGTGGCCGGCAGCATGCGCACACAACCCTTTGTGTTTTGTGGAAGAGAGAACCGTCTACGCCGGCTGAGGGCCAATCCCATCGGGCACGTTCATGCTTCAATGAGGCCGCGGTCGCGCGACCGCGGAAATACGATCACGCGCGGCGTGCTGTTCGCCCAGAACATTGCTTCACCCATGGCACGAGCTACTGGGCGAATGCGTACGTACTGCGTGAAGACTGCGCAGAACCGCTCGGCATTCAAGGCCGCTCCGACTTACCTCTACTGGTTCCATGGGAGGCCGTCAAAAATCGCGTCACGAACTCGAGATTACGCTTCTGTTCCTGAACAGCGACGATACCCCATATATCACCCGGGGGGACCGCGGAGGCCAGGGCGCTCGGAGCGAAGATGGCCGACGTCTGGCTAGCGTTTGCCCAAACAGGCGACCCGAACACTACCTTGCCCCATTGGGAGCCGGTCACACCGAAGAACGCGACATCCATGGTCTTTGATATCGAGTGCCGGATCGATCACGGTTCCGACCTCGCCGCCATAGATCTGATCTGGAGAAGCCAGCACTGAGTCATACCAAAACCCTGGATTTTGGCACATCCCGCGTGTGCCAAAACGTTATCGTTTCGACCCGCCTCAGCAATACCCGTTTCTAAGCCGGCATCCTCCTCTGGATGTTGCCGAGTGTATCGCTGCCCGTGTCGCCGTAGCCGGCGGCGTCGGGCATCTCACCGATGCCTACGCTATCGAGGACGATCCAGATGACGCGGCGGAACATCAATACTCGAATGTAGCACCGGGCGGCCTGGCCCTGACGCCCGAAGCCATGGTCACCCTACTGGCTAAGCCCTTGTGGATCAGATCCACGTCCTCGTTTGCAAATCGAAGCGAGTGTCTCAAAATTCCCGGCAGGTCGTCGTTTGTGTACGCGGCCTTCATGATTCCCTGCCTCGAGTGCCGGTTGACTCTTTCCAACACGTGCCCGATCTCATGTGCCAGGACACACCCGAGCATCGCCCCGCTCTGATTGAGTGCTGGACGCCGCTGCACACGGTTCGCATCGACGTGTATCTGCGTGCCACCTGCCGCATACGGTAACGCATACGCCAGAGCGCCCGAATGGTATTTGGATGGCAATTCCGAATCGAACTCGACGTGGATCGCTACGCAGGCGTCCCCAACCGGTTGCGATGCGAAATGCTTCCATTCGACGGAAACTCCGATATCGTCGAAAATCGAGCCGGCCGTATGCTCCGCAATCCGTAACACGTAGGAATCAACCAGAAACGCATGCTTTATGTAGATCGTTACGCAATCGCCTGCGCGATTGCCGGCGTCGGCCTTCATCGCTGCAAGCATCGCCACAAATCCAATTGCAAACACTCTCCTGCTGGTCATCGGTAACTTCGCCTCCGCCGGATCTAAGCGGGATTGCAAGGGTGAAATCTGCCATGCCCAGCGAGGATTTTGTTAAGATTGCTCAAACGTCCATGGGCGAAGCATCCGCGCCACAGGTGACGCAATTGCTGCAGCGCTGGGGCGCTGGCGATGAGGACGCCCTCGCCAAGCTGATGCCCCTGGTTTACGCCGAACTGCGGCGGATCGCGCACCGGCGCATGTCGCTGGAAAGGCCGGGCGCGTCGCTTCAGCCCACAGCGCTGGTCAACGAGGTTTACCTGCGGCTGGTCGACACGTCCGGCGTAAGTTTCCGAGACCGCAGCCAATTCTTCGCGCTGGCGGCGCAAATGATGCGGCGCATCCTTGTCGATGCGGCCCGCGCCCGCGCAACCTCCAAACGAGGCGGCGCCAAGGCCAAAGTCTCATTCGAAGAAGGGTTGTTCCCAGCACCCTCAAAAGACCGTGAGATTGTGGCGCTGAATGATGCCCTGGATGCGCTTGCCAAGGAGGATCCCCGCAAGGCGCGCGCGGTGGAGCTGCGGTTTTTCGGTGGGCTAAGTATTGAGGAGACGGCCGAGGTACTGGCCGTCTCCGTGCAGACCGTAAGGCGGGACTGGAACTTCGCGCAGGCGTGGCTGGCTCGTGCGATGACAACTCGGGGCTAGACCGGTTTCTGAGATTCACGGCTCCGTTCGCATCCCGCCGCTATTCCCCTCCGGCAGCGGTTAGCCGGATCAGCGCCAGCCGCGTCGGTTTTTCCTCTTCAGTTTTCGGGTTCGCGAATTCGTGGGCCGACGTCTCCTCACCCGTCCAGATGCGCTTCGGCGTGCAACGGCCATCGGTGCAGGCGAACTCCAGGATCGGTTTACCGGCGTGGCGCCAGGCACTCGGTGCATCCGTTTGCGAACGTCTGATTAAAGTGAGGCTTTTTCGGGAGTGCTCATTGTAGAGCCGGAACCACCTTCCGGCCTCATGGCCGACGACCAGGTAAGTCCCCGGCTCCATCACCGTATTCCCCGATTGAAATCGGAAGGGGATCTCGGCCCTCAAGTCCGCAGCCGAAGCAACAGTCGACGCAACCACCAAAGCGGCGGCCGCGAGCGTCAGATTCACCAATACTTTCTTCATTTTCGTACCCTCCTCTGGGTTGGTTTCAGCGGTGATCCGCTGTCACTGCCCTAAGCGGGATTTCGCGGCGAAAATCTGCCATCTCTTCCGAAAAGACTTTTCTGCCGGCTTTTGCTAAGATTTCGGGAGATGGCCACGGGCCGATACCTCCGGCCCGGAAGGTAGAATCATGAGCGCCACACCCGAACGCTGGCACTCCCTGGAGGAGTTATACCAGGCGGCGCTCCATCTGCCCGCCGAAGAACGCGCAGCCTTTCTGAAGCAGTCCTGCTCTGATATCCAATTGCGGCAGGAAGTCGAATCGCTACTCGCCTTCGCGCCGAAGGGGGATTCGCTATTGAAGCTTTCTCCGTGGGTGCAACTGGTGCCGCTCGAAGCCGGCGCGGAACTGGGGCCTTACCGCCTCGGCGAGCGTATTGGCGCCGGCGGCATGGGCGAAGTATATAAGGCTCGCGATACCCGCCTACAGCGAGACGTGGCGCTTAAGGTTCTGCCCGCCAGCATGGTGGGCGACTCCGACCGCCGTGCGCGCTTCGTTCGCGAGGCTCAGGCCGCCTCACGCCTGAATCATTCGAACATCATTACCATCTACGACATTGGCGAGCAGGACCGCAGAATTTACATCGCTATGGAGTACGTGCCAGGCACAACGCTGGACACCGTCATTCCGCCCAACGGCCTGCCGCTCGCCGATACCTTGAAGTACGCCATCCCGGTCGCTGCCGCCCTGGCGAAGGCGCACAGCGCCGGAATAATCCATCGAGACCTGAAGCCAAGCAATATCATGGTGACGCCCCAGGGCGAAGTCAAGGTACTGGATTTCGGGCTGGCCAAAGTCAACACGCCGACCGGCGACGGCGCCGGTGTGACTCCGGCGCACGCGACACAGGCTGGCATTGTGATGGGGACTCCTGCGTTCATGTCACCGGAGCAAGCCGAAGGCAAAGCCGTCGATGGGCGCAGCGATATTTTTTCGTTCGGCGCAGGGCTCTATCAGATGGCCACGGGAAACCGTGCTTTCACGGGCGATTCATCACCAGCCATAATGGCCGCAGTGCTCCATAAGGAGCCCGACCCGCTGCCTGAGAACGTCCCGCACGATCTGCAAAAGATCATCCTGCGCTGCTTGAGAAAAGATCCCGAACGCCGGTTCCAGACCATGGCCGACGTTCTCGTCGCGTTGGAGGAGTTGCGCGAGGATTCACTGTCGGGAAGACTGTTCACAACAACTCCCACACTCCGCCACCGGCCGTCGCGTAGAAGAGCCGTATTGCTCGGCCTCACGGCAGCGGCACTCGTGGCATTAGCCGTGATTGGTATACGCGCTCTCAGTCACTCACCGGAAACCGCAGCGCTGCGCACCGTGAAATTTGCTTTCGCCCCCTCTCAGCTTTTGCGGGGAGGCAACACCGAAATCGATGCCGAGGTCTCCATCTCGCGCGATGGCAAACACATCGCCTATGTCGAGTCGCAAAACGGGCAGCTTTGGATTCGGGATATTGACCAGGAAGAAGCCCATCCCGTTCCCGGAGCGACAAATGTTTACCAAGCCTTCTGGTCTCCTGACAATCAATATATCGGCTATTCCGCAGGCCAGTTCTGCGCGGGCTGCAATCTCGTAAGAATTCCGGTCCAGGGCGGGACGCCGGCGCGAATCACCCAGCTCGAAGGCGCCTTCCGGCGAGCTTCCTGGAGTTCCGACGGCGAGACCATCGTTTATTGCGATACCACCGGCATTTACACGGTCCCCACAAGAGGCGGATCGCCCACCCGGATCATGCAACACCCGCACGTGGAACATCCTTCCTTCCTCGATCTGCCCGGCGGACGGCATGCGATTCTCTTTGCGGCGGCGGATCCAGGACAGTCGAGTCACGGGCTTTATGTTCAAGTACTGGGCGAGAACCGGCCGCGCCTCGTCACTACTTCCACTTCAGGTAACCCCTACCCGGCCTACAGTTCCACGGGGCATATCCTCTTTGTCGATGGCTCGGGCGACTCGACGGCGATCTGGGCACTGCCGTTTTCTCTGGCTGCACTCGGAGCTACCGGAAAAGCCTTCCCCATCGCGCCCCACGGCGCCTCACATATGGTCTCTCGTAATGGCACTTTGGTTTATAGCGACGTGCCTTCGAACCGGTTCCAATTGGTCTGGGTCGACCGATCCGGCAAGAAGGTGAGCACCATAGGCGAACCACAGCGTCAGGAGAGCCTAGTATTGTCGCCGGACGGCCATAGGCTGGCGTTCGAGGCCAGGGACCCGCAATTCGATTTGTGGATATACGATCTGACCCGCGGAGTCAAGAATAGGATTACGTTTGATTCGGCCCAGGAAATCCCCAGAGCCTGGACGCCGTCGGGAGACCAGATCATCTACACCTCCAACCGCAACGGCAACTCGGACATCTTCTCCAAACCATCCAGCGGGACTGGTGAAGCCCACCTGATAGCCGGTACCCCCCTGGATGAGACGGCACCGGACTGGTCTCCGGATGGGCGATTCCTCATCTACGCAGCCGAGTCGCGCGACGTAAAGAGCCACCTGCTCTATCGTGAACGCCGCAAGGATGGAAGCCTAGGTGAACCCGTGGTCTTCCTGAAAGCCCCTTTCAACGAGCGCGGGCCCCGTTTTTCGCCGGACGGGCTTTTTGTAGCCTATGTATCCGATGAATCCGGCAGACCCGAAGTTTATGTCCGAGACTTTCCCAAGGGCGCAGACCAGTGGCAGATCTCATCTAACGGCGGAACTGCGCCACGCTGGAGACGAAATCGCAAGGAAATCTTCTATGTGCAACAGAACAGGCTCATGGCCGTGAGTGTCAGCACCGGGCCAGCCTTTTCCCCCGGCGCGCCGGAGCCGTTGTTTGAGAACCGGTTACTGCAAACCGGCTACGATGTCGCGGCCGACGGCAAGCAATTTATCACGCTCGAAAAGCCGGCCGGCGAACCGCCGTTGTCCATTCATATTGTGCACAACTGGTACGAGGAGTTTCGGGTCCGGGGGACGGGGCAAGCGCAGTAACAGTTGCTCGGGGCCGTCTATTCCTCCCGCAAAGCGCGCATGGGATCGATCATCGAAGCCCGGCGCGCGGGCGCGAAGGTCGCAAGCAGCGTCACTACGAGCAACGGAACCGCAATCAACGGAAACAGGACGTAATTGGCGCTCTTGAACGAGGCGATCCAGACCGCGGAAGTCAGCGCGCGGCAGGCAAGAAAACTCACGAACAGGCCGGCGGCCACGCCAATGGAGGCCAGCACGAGTCCCTGCTCCAATACCATGCGGATCACGCTTTGCCGGTCCGCGCCGATCGCCATCCGGATGCCGATCTCACGCGAGCGGTGGCTCACCGAGTAGGTGACCAAACCGTAGAGCCCGGCCAGAGCCAGGAGAAGGCCCATAGCTCCAAACCCGGCGACGCTTTCGGCGATGATGTACGGTGTCTTGATCGCGCGCTGCGTGTAGAAATCCTGCATCGTTCGCGCGTCGAAGACCGGCATGCTGGGGTCGATCTCGCGCACCACCTGGCGTAGGACCGGGGAGAGGGTTCCGGCGTCCGGCGCACTGGACTCGGCCACAATCGTCATCGCCGGATGCCGGTCCTGTGTGTAGGGAAGATAAATGAAATCGAGCGGCGGCTCGGCAATCCAGAAGTATTTGGTTGTTTTCACGAGCCCCACGATTTCGACCAGCGGCCCGGTATTGCTGCGCGCCGCCAGATCGCAGAACGAATGCAGCGGTATTGGGCGCGGCGGCGTGAACAACTCGCCGCGTCCAGCACCCTTCGTTAGTGTAACCGAGAGCTATAAAATCCCGCGGCGCTCCGCGATGATGTCTCGCCCGCAGGGGCATTTTTTTGTGACTACTTTTTTGGAAGACAAATCGGACTTCAAGAAGATGCACTTTCGGCCGCATTCGCAAATGTAGGCCGTGTTCAAGCCAGTCGATTTTTCAGGCACACAGTATGATAATCCGTTTTGTGGCCGTGCCGCTTGGCCATTCACGACTCGGGCAGATGATGGGTCGCTCCTCCTGTCGTGTGTGACTCTTTTATTTACAATTCCCGGTCGGTCTTATTCCTGCACGCTCAGCAGCCTGCTAGGTTTTCCAGCGGATTTGGTGTCTATGGTACTCCCAGTGGAGCAGAACGCATAGGCAGGTGATGATGTAGAGGAGGTAGACAACGCCCGCTCGCGTCAGGGGCATGGGGCGGGCCATCGGGTTCTTGGCGCTGATGTTGTCGCCTGCTGTTGTTGCGTCGTCTGCCGGCCGCGGGGTAGGTGGTGGCCGAGGCGGGCTCTTGACTTCGGTGATGAATGCCGTCACAAGGCGGTGTACCTCCGCGCTCACCAGGTCATTGCATGTTCCCTTGGTACAAGTGGTCATGCCACATTGTCGCCAGGTGGTCGTGAGCGTGTGCTGGCGTGGTGCGGTTGGTACGGCGATCACTTGGGCGAGGCTGACGCAATACTGCAATGTCTCGTGACGCTGGTTGTGCGCGTGAGCTGGTGCGCATTCCACGGCTGTGGTGAGCTCGGCGTTGTGGACTTTGGCGACGCTGATGTTTGCTTGTTGTAGCTGTGAGGCAATGTTTTGGCTGAGTGCTGCGGTGATTGCGTTCCCGCAGCGAGGTGCGATGTCAGCAGTGACCTGAATGATCAGTGATGAGCCGACGAGGCGAATTGGGTTAAGATTCTGACTGTACGCGCCGTGCGCCATCAGGGGAATGAGACACCACCACGAGCGGTAGTGGTTCTTGGGACTGTCGCCTTGCTGCATGTCGGACTCTCCCACTGTTGCGCCACGAACACTTCCGTGCTCCTTTTCTTATGAGGCTTGGGTGTTTGCCGCCTCCAACTGGCTATTGGTGGTAGTCCAAATCCCTTTAATGCTTCCGCCCGCGCCTAAGAATAAGGCTGCTGATGCTAGCGCGACGAACGCCATAAGCAAGGTGTACTCGATCAGATCCTGACCGCTCTCGTCGGCGAGCAACTGCGTGATGAAGTGTTTCATATCATCAACTCTACGCAAGGGTCCCGTTCGAAAGTAGTATCGAAGGGTAGCGGGAGAGGATAACAGCGTACTGGGGGGTGGAATTCGCCGAGGATAGTATTGGGCAAGCTGCTTTGGGCTCAGGCCCATACTACCGCCGAGGGCCATGAGCCGGCCGGCACTGAAGATTGAGTTGAGCCCGCGCGCTCCTCCACGGCATACAGGCGTGCCATCGAGTGCAGCGCCGACCCGGTCCATCAGGAAGAGTGCTTACGCCGATTGATGAATTGACGCCGAATGAGGCTCCGGAGCGAGGAAACGCCTGCCCAAACAGGGCCGGAGTCCCCAGCGTCGCAGGAGCATACGAACACCGGGGAGACCGGAGAGGGCACGGCGGACAATAGCCAGGCCCAGGCCGACCAGCCGTTCCCAAATTCTGACGGCTAACTCATCCTGATATCAATCCGGCAGTGTACTACGAGCGAGACTCCGCTAACTGGAATCACAGCATTCGGGGCTTAATTGTCGCCTTGCCGGGTAAGGCAAGCCTGGTGTTTGACCTCGCCCGGATTATCAGCAGTCGCGTTGCTGAAGTGCGCAACGCATGTAACAATGCAGAGTAATCACGGATAGACATCCTGAGTAACCACCTAACGTATGCTTCGCAGGAGTCACAGCCGACATCTCATTGATGTGCGGCCGCGCCACGGTAGCATGTCGTGGCAAGCGGAAATTGGATTGTTCAGCATCGAGTTGACGTGTAACGCGCTATGCGCGGATGAGGCCCGGCTGCCACGGATAACTCCGCTCAAAACCTAAGCCGCCAAAGACTCCGCCCAAATGTACTCAGCAAGAGTTCCCCACGCGACGGCGACTCCCAGAACGCAAGATCCGTCACACGAACTCCCAGCGGCAATCCCTCGGACACTCGTTGCCAGATTGCGGCCACTGGGGAATTGCTCACCCAGACCTCGTTCTCACTGACAACGGCCGCGAATGTCAACCCAACATATTTCGCGTTCCGGTTCGCTCTTACGGTCCGGAACACCGCGCTGGCGTGAGTCATGTCATCACACGGCCTTTTATCATGCCTTCCATAACCGTTTGGCGGGAAAACGCAGGCTTCAAGACGCCTCAGAGGCTGCGGACCCGTAGCCCCAACGTAAAGGGACGAGCCCTTCGCGCATGCGATCGTTCGGCCATCTGACGCAATCGCAATCACCTGAGTCGCATCCGGCGGATCGAACGCCAACTCGCGAAAACCACCTGGTATTGACACCGCGTACAATCGCCCGCTCTCGGTTCCTGCTAGAACACGGGTCTGGTCGAAAGCCTCCAGCGCCGTGATGTTATCGATGATTGGCAACCTCGCCAACTCCACCCACTCAACGAAACGGGGATGCACAATCGCTTCCGGAGGCTCTAGCCTCCAGTCGATCGCACCGTAAATAACCGTCTGCCACAGGTTAATGAATTTCAGCCGGAAGGCGGGGCCTGCCGCAATCGCCATTACCGGTGACATCGCGGGACCTGCCAACATCCCGACAGACGGATCCACTTGCCGGAACCGGAACACAGGCTGCAGGCCGTTGTCGTCCAGAGAGTTGCCGCCTAGATTGGTGGGGATGGTTACCGGCCTGCTCCAACCCGCTCCCTCCCACCTCGACCACTGCAGCGGTTTGGCGTTGTTGCTCGAACTCGATAATGCAAGAATGTCAGGCGAATGTTGGAAGACCGCCGCAGGACCGCCATCGCCTAAGTCATCCAGAGGACGCCACGTGTCGTCGCCGAAGGCCGCCCAAACGTTGTTGTTGTCCTGCGTGGCAACCTCACAGACCTGCAATGCCCTACGACAGCGGCGGCATGGAACCGTCTAGCCCCATATTCACTTCTCGCCCAGAGCCGGTTCGAAACAGCCTGTTCAGCCACTCGATTCTTTGTGAAGCCATCGGTGAGTACGATGCGGAAGAAGATGGCCCATCGCAAACCTGTAGGGCGTCGCGGGTGCGTTAACCAAATACATCAACCGGGAGACGCTTCGAAATTGGGATTTGCCAGATCAAGATGCTGTCCAATACGGGGATTCTCGTTTTCAACCGTGAGGGCGCGCCACGAGGTAGAGCTCAGTGCTGAGCCTCTCTTGCCCTGAGCTGACGAAGCGTTTCACGATCCTGCTCGAAATCTGCAGCCGTGAAATCGTAAACCTCGTGTTCCTTTAA
>PSRJ01000202.1 GCA_003175985.1 Terriglobia bacterium | reverse complement strand
GCAGGCTCCTTCGTATACGCGCTCGCCGATTATGCTTATTTCAATGTGTACGGTGGAACCGAAGAGGATTACCCTAACCCGCCCGATTCCTGGGGGCGATGGTTTCCGTAAGGTTGACGTCTCCCATAAGCCGGCCCGACAGGATTGTGGACCAGTTCAGTCCGGTAACGGCGTTTCACAGCCGTTATCGGAAAACAACGCCGGGGACACCGTGGCGACCTGTTTCTACGGGCATCACTTCAATTCGCGAAAACCGTGAATATTGATTAGGTCCGCCGGAGGAAACTGGATGGCTGGAGTGCAGGTACGATCTTTGCACTTTACCTGCTCTATTCCGATTTCTGGTGAAAGCTCCGCAGATATGGCTACTAGGCGACTCCCGGGTGGCTGATGAACCTTCTTGGAGGCAGCCGCCATTCGAGAGAGCTGTTTGTCCGGGTTCTGGATTTCGTTCCAGTCCGCTGTTTGGGAAAGGTCAGCAACGCCGGTGATTCCAAAGGTCGGGATCCCAATTGCATTGATCCACGAATATCCATCGGATGCAAATTGCCTCTGGCAGCGACCTGTTAATATTTGCCCTGCCGCAGACTTCTGTAATGAGCCCACAACGATGATCTTCTTACCCCAGAGGTTGCCGTGCTCTTTCAAGGCACTACAAACATCTAGAATGGGCGGTGCCATCGGCGCCGGACGAAGGATGCCGGAAAAACTGTCCGCGAAGCAGTTGGGCGGCCCGCATACTGTAAGTGAAGGGCCGAGCAGCGTACCGATTTCAGTTTCCGTGTCCGCGCTAACCTGAATCACACGAAAGAAGAATCTCGTGTCACCGATCTTAGCTTCAACGAGGAACATCCCCGGATCTACGCCTTGAAAGTAGAAGACTCCATCGGGTGCTACTGGCGCGGTGAGAACTTGTAGAACGGGGCCGATTGAAAGAAGACGAGCTGTAACGTTCGGTAATTTCGCGATGTCAGGTGCACCAAAACGGCCGCGCACGGAACCTGCAGTTGCTAGAAAGGGTGACAGAATCAACACCACTGCAAGATATTTCACGCTCGCAGTATAGCGCCATGAACGCTGCGGTGAGAATCCTGTGATGACGGCAAACATGGCTGGTTATCGATATGTGGGGTTACCGGAAAGTACGTCGGCTCTGGGCGATTTACCGGTCACTCGGAAGAAGGTAGGCTGTGGTCTTCGCCCAGCCAACTGGCTGGCTGTACGAACAGCCGCGGAATTCAACTTGGCGGGTTACCCAATTTAGAAATTCCGTTTGTGGCCGGGAGCCCACTGATGCACTGGCGTCGGATTTTTCGAGGTGCTCGGTGTTTCGAGTATACTGGGTGGCTCGGAAGACCCAAATGGAAATTCCGGCTGAATCGTCGCGTGTCCATTGTCAAGAGAGTCATCTATGCCAGAGCATCCTTTCGATACGATCATGAATATTTCTCTGGGGTTCACCCTGTCTCGCGCTCTACAGGTTATTGCCGAGCTGGGAGTTGCCGACGCGCTGGATGACACGCCACAATCCGCGGATGAATTAGCGAGATCAACCGGCACCCATTCCGAGTCGCTGAACCGCTGCCTGCGCTTGCTTTCGGCTCATGGTGTTTTTCAAAAACGGGGAGCGGCGTACGTTCACACGGCCGCTTCGCAACTGCTGCGAACCGACAATCCGATGTCGATGCGCTCATGGTGCCGCATGCAGGGATTCACTCCGCTCTGGCACATCTGGGAGCAAATGGACTACACCGTGAAAACGGGCCGTTCAGCCGAGAAGGGGCTGCCGGGCGGCAGTTTTTGGGACTACCTGAACGGGCATCTGGAACACGGCCGGATATTTAACGACGCGATGACGGGAAAAACGAGCGGGCAGGCGGCGGGCCTGCTGGCGGCGTACGATTTTTCGAAGTTTCGCTCTATCGCCGATATCGGCGGCGGGAACGGCCAACTGCTTCGCGCCCTGCTGGCGGCAAACCCTTCGTCAACGGGGGTTCTGTTCGATCTACCGGATGTGATAGCGCAGGCGCAGCCAGCCGACCGACTGACCCTGCAGGCGGGGAGCTTCTTTGAGGGGGGCTTGCCTGTCTGCGATGCTTACATTTTGATGCAGATTCTCCATGACTGGAGCGATGAGGAGTCGCAGAAGATTCTCACCAGCATCCGGTGCGGGGCTCCGGCGAACGCCAAGTTGTTGGTGGTGGAATTTCTCGTGCCACACGACAACACACCGAGCTGGAGCCTGCTACTCGACATGGTCATGATGGTCGAACTGACCGGCAGGGAGCGCACCGAAGCGGAATTTAGAGAGATGCTCGCTCGCACAGGTTTCCGACTGGATCGGGCCATCGACGCGGGCTTCAATACGTTTCTGCTGGAGGCATCGGTCGCTTGAAGGTGAGCCGCCAAGGCGCCACACGCTCATAAGGCTGATTCTCCCCGGTCGCCATTGCGGATGCGAATCGCTTCTGCGACCTCCGTGATGAAAATCTTCCCGTCTCCAATCGCACCGGTACGCGCTGCCGAGGCTAGAGCCTCGGCAACCTCATCGACACGCGACGCGGGGACGACTAATTCCACTTTCGTCTTCGGGAGGAAGTCGACTTTATATTCCTGGCCGCGGTAGATTTCTTTGTGACCTTTCTGGCGTCCATGACCGCGCACTTCGCCGATGGTCATGCCGTCAATCCCAATGGTCTGGAGCGCGGTTTTGACATCTTCGAGTTTGTGCGGCTGAATAATCGCTTCAATTTTCTTCATGCTTGGTCCTCATCTTCCGGTCACACTTCGAAGTGGTAGCCTTCCTCGCCATGCATGCTCAGGTCCAGGCCGTCGGTTTCCTGTTGCTTGTCCACGCGCACGCCGCAAACGAGATCGGCAATCTTCAGGATAATCACGCTCCCGACAATCGCCAGCCCCCAGGCGATGAGGACCGCGATAAGTTGATTCACGACTTGCCCGGCATCTCCATCTACGAGGCCCATCGGCTTGCCCATGCGGAGGTCGTTGACGTCTTTGGTCGCGAAGACACCCGTCAAGAGGGCGCCCAGGGTCCCCCCAATGCCGTGCACTCCAAAGGCGTCGAGTGAGTCATCGTATCCAAAGACCTGTTTTACTTTGCTCACCATCAGGTAGCAGATTACCCCGGCGGCCAAGCCGATGACGATGGCGGGCATGGGTTTGACAAAGCCTGATGCTGGCGTAATCGCGACGAGTCCCGCGACGGCTCCCGAGACGGCGCCGAGCACGCTGGGCTTGCCTGCTATCATCCATTCCGTGATCATCCACGCGACGACGGCCGCCGCGGTGGCAAAGTGGGTCGCGATGAACGCGCTGGATGCCAGCGGCCCGGCTGCAACCGCGCTGCCCGCGTTGAACCCGAACCAGCCCACCCAAAGCAGGCAGGCGCCGATCACACTCAAAACGACGCTGTGCGGACGCATGGATTCATGCGGGTAGCCCGCGCGCTTCCCCAAGTAGAGCGCGCAGATCAGCGCCGAAACACCGGATGTGATGTGCACTACGGTGCCACCCGCAAAGTCCCAGGCCGGAAACCGGCCGCCGAGCGTCCCATTCAGGAAACCGCCTTTGCCCCAGACCATGTGCGCCATCGGAAAATACACCACGAGCGACCACAGCGTCATAAAAAGCAGCATCGCGGAGAACTTCATACGCTCCGCGAATGCGCCCGAAATCAGAGCGGGCGTAATGATCGCAAACATCAACTGGTAGACCATATACGTCTGTTGCGGAATCGTGCCGGCATAATCGCCGTTGGGGTCAGCACCGACGCCGTTGAGGAAGGCATAGCGCAACCCGCCCACGAAGGGCGAGCCTTCGCCAAATGCGAGGCTATACCCAACGACCGCCCACAACAGCGACACGGTGGCCATTAGAACGAAGCTATGCATCATCGTGCCGAGCACATTCTTGCGGCGTACCAACCCGCCGTAAAACAACGCCAGGCCAGGCCCGGTCATCATCAGGACGAGCGCGGCACTCGTCAGCATCCATGCATTGTCGCCCGACATTTGCGCGCTTTTCACCGCCTTGTCCAGGTCGGCCAATTTCTTGGGAACCTCTTCAGCCGTTTCGGCAAGCGCGCAACCCATGCCCATAAGGGCGAGCAGCAGGCAGGTGGCAAGCTTCCGAAGCCGGCCGACTGCCTCTGCCGTATGTGGCGATCTGTATTTGTCGGTCATATCGTGACGTCCTCATTCCTTGCCGGCAAACGGACGGAATTCCGGTGTCCAGATGCGGTAATCCCCGTTTCGTTTGCCAGGCGCCAGTCTGCGTGCGCGCAACGAGGGGCGCATATCGGGGCCGTGCAAGCAGGCACCCTCCCGTGAAGGAGAAGAGTAGTTTAGCGAGGACGACCGCGGTGATCCAATCAATTGTTTGAATACGGCCGAAAGTTAGGCTGAGCAATCGCCGGCCGATAGGATTGCCAGCCACAGTCCGCACGCACCATCGCCCCCTTCGGGAATGAAGGCTCTGCAAGTTGAAAGGTATTTCAACCCGGACGGCTATTAAGGACCTATCTATCGGATAGTGATTATGCAACCAAAAATTGCTTGCGATGCCGGGCCACAAGACCGTATCGTTGAGCATATGCTTGCCCGACTCCTGAAGGCGGGGAAGCGACGCATCCTGGCCCTGACGCTCCTGTTCCTCGTACTCGCAACGGTGTTGGATTGGGCAACAGGCAATAACGTGTCGCTGGCCGCTCTCTACATTGTGCCGATGATGATCGCTGCCACAGTGCTTCGTCCCCATGAAACGGCAGGCTTAGCGCTCGTGTGCTCGTATCTGCGCTCCTGGTTCGATGTGCCGGGGTCGCCGCTCGATCTCGTGTTGCGTTATCTCTTCGCAGCTCTAGCCTATTTCGTTTCCGGCCTCTTTGTGACGGGTCTGGTACGCAACCACGAGCAAGCGATCCGCCATGTGCGCCAAATCCAAACGGAACAACAACGCAGACGTGAGGCAGAGGAGCAACTCCGTGTTCTGGCGGAGAGCAGCCCGGCCGCGATCCTCACGGTGGACGCGGCGGGAACGGTGCTTGCGGCAAATGTGGCGGCGCACCGCCTGCTGCTGATCCCGCAGGGCGAAACGCTCAA